>NZ_JBEZMM010000060.1:0-40851 GCF_040652715.1 Streptomyces sp. NPDC048196
CCGCACCCAACACCCACCCAGCCCGCCGCAGGCGCAACGGCGAACAACACCCGCGGCGCAGCAGACAGCAACGTGCGGCGGCGCCGCAAAGCGCACAACGGCAACCCCCGCGGCGGGACAGACGGCTGCGTGCGCGGCGCCGCAAAGCGCAACGACGAGACGACCCGCGGCGCAGCAGACAGGTACGTGGGAGACGCCGCAAAGCGCGCAACGGCGAGCCCCGCGGCGCAGCAGACGGGTACTTGGGAGGCGCCGCAAAGCGCACAACGGCGAGCCCCGCGGCGCAGCAGACAGGTACGTGGGCGGCACCGCAAAGCGCAGCGGAACGTCAGTGCACACGCCACACGCGGAGGCCCGACGACGGGGCGGGCGTGGCCGCGGAGGCGACCGTGCGTGGGCCCGTGGGGAGGTCGCGCACGTACGCGGTGCCGCCGGGGTGGGCCGGGGACGCCGGGATGACGACCTTGCCGTCGCGGGCCTCGCTCAGCGCGTCGATCTCGTCGGCGAGGGCCAGCCCGCCGCGGCCGGTCAGCCGCAGGGCCGCCTCCTTACGGGTCCACAGCTGGGCCAGCCGGTGGGCCCGCCGGTCCTCCGGGGCCTCCTGGACGTAACGGCGTTCCAACAAGGTGAAGGGCAGCAGCAGTTCGCCGACCGGGCCGCGCGGCACGGTGTGGACGGAGAGCGCCACCGGGAGGTCCCTCGACACGGCGAGGAACTGGCGGCCGGGGTCGGTGGCGAGGCCGAGGCAGAGACGCGCGCCCGGAGGCCAGCCGGCCGCGACCGGGGGTGCGGCGGACACCGGGCGGCCGAACCCGTCGCGGGTCACCGGAATATCCCGTGGAGAACACTGGAGTAACCGGCCGAGAAATTCTGTCAAACAGTGGGGCTGCCGAATGTCTTCGCCGTCGGACCAGAATATGTGTAATGCGCCGTCGGCTAATTCTTCGGTGCGCTCCGGGTGCCAAATCCCCTCGTCAACAGGTACGTTGGACGTTTCGCCGGGGTCGGCAGGTCTGAGCGAATGGCCGCTCGGGTGCGTGTCACAGAAAGGCTCGTCCCCCCGCATACATCCCCTCGCACCATGTCTCCTTTCTGCGGACGGATGACGTCCACAGAAAGCAGTGCACTGAGTCGATTTGATTTACCGTTCGGAGATCCTCAAGGTAACCCTGGTCTATGCCTGCGTCAACAAGCGACGACCGAAAATCAACTCTGGTTTACTCATCGGCATTACCAGATTTCGCCAAGTTTGTGGCCGAGGTGGCGATGCCGGGCACTCCCCAGTCCTGCTCCGGCCAGGCCGGTCGGGGGTGGCTCGCGCGGCGCCTGGACCTGCAGGGTTAACACAACTGCCCTGCATACACTGCCAGTTGTGATGGCTGGCCGATATTCACCTTTGCCACCGTCGTGTGCGACGGCGGCGCGCTCCTGCCGGACGGGACCGCACGCCGGCAGGAGCGCGCGCCGGCCCAGGGAACCGCGTGGTGTACGCGTTCCGGGCGGGGCTCAGGACGCCAGCTGCTTCTCGATCCGGAGCACAATGTCCAAAACCCTACGCATGTCCTTCATTTCCTCTTCGGGCAGTGCGATCCCGAAGCGCTCCTCGGCGACCACGATCACCTCGGCCATGGCCAGCGAGTCCACGTCCAACTCCTCGACCAGGGACTTCTCTTCGGTCACCTCGGCCGGTACGACACCGGCCACCTCGTGCAGGATCTCGGCGAGCTGAGCAACGATCTCTTCTCTGGGCGGAACGGTCATGACGATCACCTCTCTGTCGGACACGGGCGGGGCATGGTTCTTCGACCGGATGGACGGCCGCAGGGGTGCCGGGCGTATGGCCCGAGCGCGGTCCGAGTGCGGCCCGGGCGGGTGGCCGGGCGCGCGGCTGGTTGCACGGCCGGGTGCGCGGCTGGATGCGTGGCGCCGCGCTGCCGTCCACGCGAAGTGACGGAGTGCGGCGGCGCCGGCGCGCATACGCGACGCAAGAGTCATGGTTTTGACTATGCTTGACTATTCTAGTCAACTGGAGGTCGGATAGGTTGTCAATGACGACCTATCAAGACCAAGGCCGGACATTGGCGTTGAGTTTTGTCCGGTGACTCTGAAGTCGAGGACGAGTCAGACGGAGGCACCGCATGAGCGGTCTGCTCGACGGAAAACAGCTGGTGATCACCGGTGTGATCACCGAAAGCTCGATCGCCTACGCGGTGGCCCGGCTCGCCCAGGAAGAGGGCGCCAAGATCGTCCTCACCGCGTACGGGCGGCCGAGTCTGGTGGCCCGGCTCGCCCGGCGGCTGCCGGTGGAACCCCCTGTCGTGGAGCTGGACGTCACCGACGAAGCCCAGCTCAGCACGCTCGCCGACCGGGTCGGCGAGCATCTGGACGGACTCGACGGCGTGCTGCACTCGGTCGCCCACGCCCCCGCCACCTGCCTGGACGGCGGGTTCCTGACCGCCCCGTGGCGCGATGTGTCCGCCGCGCTGCACACCTCCACTTACTCCCTGGTGGCGCTCACCATGGCCTGCCGGCCACTACTGCGCCCGGGCGCCTCCGTCGTCGGCGTGGATTTCGACGCCTCGCGGGCCTGGCCCGGCTACGACTGGATGGGCGTCGCCAAGGCGGGACTCGAAGCCTGTTCCCGCTATCTGGCGCGGGACCTCGGCGGCCACGGCATACGCGCCAACCTCGTCGCGGCCGGCCCGCTGCGCACCCTGGCCGCCAGGGGCATCGGCGGCGACGGCCCGTCCTTCGAGAAGAGCTGGTCGACGCGGGCCCCACTGGGCTGGGACCCGCAGGACGCGGAACCGGTCGCCCGTACCTGCCTGGCCCTGCTCTCGGACTGGCTGCCCGCCACCACCGGCGAGATCGTCCACGCGGACGGCGGCCACCACATGATCGGCGACTGACCCACCATGACGGTCAGAGCGACCTCCGGCCCGACCGGCCACCCGCCGCCCGCCACCCGCGCCGGTGCTGGTGCTGGTGCTGGTGCCAGCTCGGATGGCGGCACCGGCACCGGCACCAGCACCAGCACCGACATTGACTACTTAGGTGGCGGCACCTGTGCCGATACCAGCACAGGTACAGGCACCGGAACCGGCACCAGTACAGGCGCAGGCACCGAAAACTCCGGCACCGGCACCGGCACCGGCACCGGCACTGGCACCGGCACTGGCACCGGCACTGGCACCGGCACCGGCATTGACTCGGGTGGCGGGGCCGGGCGTACCGAGCCCGACGGCGGTGTCCGCACCACCGGCCGGGCGCCGGACGTCCCCCGCTGCGACGCACCGGACGTCCCCCGCTGCGGCGCGCCGGACGTCCTCCGCTGCGGCCCGTACGTCCTGGACCGGGCGCGGATCGCCGAGTTCGCTGCCGCAGTCGGGGACCCGCACCCCGCCTACACGGACCCGGTCGCCGCCCGCGCTCTCGGCCATCCCGACACGCTCGCCCCGCCCACCTACCTCGTCACCCTCGCGGCGCACGCCGAGGACCAACTGCTGCGCGCCCGGCCGGACATACCCGGTCTCGACGGTGCCGTGCACCGCGCCCAGAGCCTGCGGCACGCCCGCCCCGCCCACGCCGGCGACGTCCTCCACGCGACCGTCCGCCTCACCGACGTCGCGCACCTCGCCGGCCGTCGGCTCCTCACCCTCGATTGCGCCTTCCACGACGCGGACGGCCTGTGGGTGGCCACCACCACCTCCACCCTGCTGTGCCGCCCCCTCGACCCCACGGGATCGGAGCACCCATGACCGACACCATCGCCCCTCCGGTCGCCGCCGCCCGGCTCGTCGACGGCACCGCGGCCCCGCGCGGCGGCACCGGGAACCCGTCCGACGCCACCGGCGCCCTCGACGGACCGGCGCTCGGCCACCGGCTGGCGGCCACCGCGCACGCGCTGCACGGACTCGGCGTCCGCGCCGGCGACCGGGTCCTGGTCCAGGGCGACAACAGCATCGACTACGTCGTGACGCTGCTGGCCCTGATGCGGCTGGACACCTCACTCGTCCCGCTCGACCACCGGCTCTCCGCCGCCGACGCCGCCGCGGCCGCCCGCCAGGCCCGGGCCCGCTGGCTCGTCACCGCCGCGGACCGCACCACCGGCTTCCCCGGCATCCCCGACCACCGCATCGTCCACTATCCGCACCTCGCCCCCGTACTCCCCACCGCATCCGTGTCCCCATCCGAACCCCTATCCGCGTCCGCATCCGCATCCGCCCCGGCGCCCCTGGCGCCCCTGGCGCCCGGGGCCGACCCCCTCGATGCCTGGTTCCGCCGCCCGGACGCGCTCGTCCTGTGGTCCTCGGGCACCACGGGACGCCCCAAGGGCATCGTGAAACCCGGTCACGCCGTCCTCGACAACTCGCTGCGCACCATCCGGGCCATGGGCTACCGCGCGGACGACGTGCTCGCGCCGCTGCTGCCCTTCTCGCACCAGTACGGGCTCTCGGTCATCCTGCTGTGGTGGCTGGCCCGTTGCACCCTGCTGGTCACCCCGTACCAGCGGCTCGACGCGGCGGTCGGCCAGGCCGCCGCGCACGGCGCCACCGCCGTGGACGCCGCCCCGTCCACCTACCACTCGCTGCTCGGCGTGGTCCGCCGCCGCCCGGAAGTACGCGCCGGTCTCGCCGGCGTCCGCGTCTGGGGCGTGGGCGGCGCACCCCTGCCGGCCCCCCTGGCCGAGTCCTTCCGCACGACAATGGGCCGTCCGCTGCTGGACGGCTACGGCCTGACGGAACTCGGCAACGTCGCACTGGCCACGCCGGACGCACCGCACGGCTGCGGGCGCCCCCTGCCCGGCGTACGGCTGCGCGTGCTGCGCCCGGACGGCACCGTTGCCGCGCCCGGCGAACTCGGCGGCATCGAGGTGCGCTCCCCCGGCCTGATGGCCGGCTACCTCCGCGAGGACGGCTCACTCCGTCCCGTCGACCCGGACGCCTGGTACCCGACGGCCGATCTCGGCAGCGTCGACGCCGACGGCACCGTACGGGTGGCGGGCCGCAATCAGGCCGTGCACCGGCTGGGCTTCACGCTCTATCCCGAGAGCCTGGAGCGCCGTGCCGAGGCCTGCGGCCGCCCGGTCAAGGTCCTGGCGGTGGAAGACCAACGCCGCGGTAGCGCACTGCACTTCGTCGTCGCGGACCCGGAGGGCGGTGCCCCGCTCACCTGGCGCCGGCGCCTGGCCGAGCACCTCGCGGAGTACGAACAGCCCAATGCGGTCCATGTCGTCGACCACTTCCCCCTCACCGCCAACGGAAAGCCGGACACGCGCGCGTTGCGTGCTCAGCTGGGGCTGGGGTCCTGAGGGGGATGAATTCTCAAGTCTTTTAGAGTTGCGGGTTCTTCTTGGTCAGCTGTGAGGATGGTGCGTTGCGCTGACCACCGTGCTGCAGCTAAGAGTCTGCGTCTCGTCCTGCCTCGCGCTCGTCCTGCCTCGCGCTCGTCCTGCGCTTGTCTTGCCTTGCGCATGTCTTGCGCTCGTCTTGCCTTGTTTTGCTCTCGACTCGTCCTGTGCCTGCTCGTCTCGTCGGCGCGGAGCTGTCACGCACCGTCCCGCCCATGTCAGGGCCGGCGGGCCTGGCCGGTGGAAATGCTCGCGAAGACCTGCCGCCGCCGGGCTCAGACCGTACGGGCGGTGTGCGCACGGCGACGGGCCGCCGGGATGACCGCGGGGCGCGGGTTCACGGTGCCGGGGGTCTGCGGTGCGGCCCCGGCGTTGGCGGTGGGCAGCGGCTCGGTGCCACGGATGCAGCGGCTGCGCAGACCAGGAGAGGCACCGTGCGCCTCGGCGTGGATGCGCTGCTTGATGGTGGGCGGCAGCTCGGGCCGGGTGAGCAGCGGCCGGGCGGGTGTGGCGGCCTGGCCGCACCGCGTCACCGTGCGCGGTGCCGGCACCGTGGGTCCCTCGACGACCGGTGTCTCCAAGGCGGGCGGCTCCGCCGCGGGTGCCGGGGCAGCGGGTGCCGCCGCGACGGGTGTCCGTGGTGCCGGGGTATCCGGACCCGGACCGTCCGCGCCCCGCGGCTCGGTGCCCGCGTCCGCCTTGCCCAGCGTCCGCTCGTAGAGCGCGGCCTCCCGGCGCGCGGCCGATGCCGGCGCGGAGACACCCAGCGATGCCAGCAACTTGCCGAGTACGGCAAGGCACATCGCCCAGAACGTCATGACCTTGTTCGCAGCCATGGCTCCTCACTTCCCATCAGGATCTCCGTACGGGAGATCCGCTTGCTTCCCTCTGTACTTCGGTTGCACCGCCGCAGTTGCACCGCTCCGCTCGCATCGCTTACGTTGCGCCGCTTCTGTTGCGTTTTCTTATGATGAGTACGCAATGGGAGGATTCACGGACCGACGCCCCCGGGTCGGCGTTCTTCCGATGAACACCACCCGTACGCAGTAGCCGCCGCGGGTGCGCGCCACGGATTCCCGGGTTATGGCGGGTCGGAACAGCTCGGAACAGCTCCGGACAACTCGGGGCAGCTCGGGGCGGCGGCCCGCAGGGCGGAGCGCAGGCCGTCGTGGGGCCGGGCAGAGCGCGCAGGGCGGAGTGGGCCGGGCGGAGTGGGCCGGGCGGAGTGGGCCGGGCGGAGTGGGCCGTAGTTTCAGGCGCCGGGGTCAGGCGCCCGGGGGGGCAGGCACCGGGGGGTCAGGCGCCGCGGTTCAGGCCGGGGTGGCCGGGTGCAGTGCTCCCGTGCGGGCCATCTCGGCCATCATGCGGACGGCCTCGGGCTCCGGGGTGGTGGGCGGGATGATCAGCAGGTCCCAGCGGCCGTTGCCGGTGGAGACCAGGCAGAGGGTGTCCGGGGCGTGGTGGCCGGTGGTCCGGCGCAGGCGGACGACGTGCCCGTCGACGATGACCCGGGCCGGCAGGGCGGGCCAGGCATCGCCGTTCACGGTGGCGTGGGTGATCCGCGGCCAGTCGAAGGGCAACGCCATCAGCAGCGCGGGGAGTTCGGCCAGCAGGTCGGTCGAGTGCGGCCACCAGACACCGTCGATGCGCCGGACCGTCTCGCTGTGCGGGGCGATGGCGACCCGGGCGACGGGCGGCGGGGCGTGGTGCTGGTGCTGGTGCTGCCCGGCGGTGGTCACAGGTCGCCACCCGTCTTGCCGGAGGGCGGTGGTGCGGGTGGTGGGCCGGCCAGTGGTCCCGGCCGGGCGCCGTCACGCGGGCGCCTGCGGATCCGCTGCCGCATCGACTGCATCCGGTCCGCGTACCGGTGGGTGGCCATCCGTCCGGCCTGCTGGGCATTCATCCGGGCGATGAACAGCGCTCCCAGCGCGATCAGCGCCAGCAGTACGACCACGGTCAACAGAGTCTGCATGGTGCTCACCTCACTCGGGCGAACCGCGGCAGATCGGCGGACGGCGGACGGTCTGTGCGCGGCGGACGATCTCTGTCCGGCAACCGATCGGTGTCCGGCAACCGCTCAGTGTCGGCAACCGACCCGTGTCCGGCAGACGATCATCCGGGTATCGCAGACGGTCGGTGGATCGCGGCCGATCCTGGTGCGCCCGGTGTTGTGGGTCCCCGAGTCCCTTGGTGCTTTTACGGTACCCCGCACGGGCCCGTCGCATCCCTCCGTAGCAGGTGAAGGGCCCTGTGCTCTCGGTAGCGGGACGAGCCGGGCCGCCGGTCGTCGGCAGGCTCGGGCAAGGTGCACCGATCTCCTACGACGACTCCCGCACCAACTCCCGCCGACTCCTGCACCAACTCCCACGCCAACTTCTACAAGCCTGTAGATTTACTTCCCTAGGGCCTCGGCGGCCCTCAGGCGTCGGCAGGTGCCGGCGTCTAAGGTGCCCCGACGCCCCGGCCAGCGGGACACCCCGCGCGATGGGAGGCGACGGCATGGGCGGGAAGCCCTTCGGGACGGCGCCCGACGCCGGGGGAGCCGGCCGGGGGGATTCAGGGCACGGGAATCCGGGGGACGGGGACCTCGGCGCGGCGGGGCGGGGGCACGGCCGCCGGCGCGGGCAGGGTCAGCTGGAGTCCCAGGTGCTGGCCGCCCTGCAGCACGCACCGGGGCCGGTCACCGCCGCCTGGGTGCAGGAACGACTCGGTGGCGACCTCGCGTACACCACGGTGATGACGATCCTGTCGCGGCTGCACGCCAAGCAGGCCGTCTCCCGCGAGCGCTCCGGCCGCGCCTACGTATGGACCCCGGCCGCCGACGAGGCCGGGCTCGCCGCGCTGCGGATGCGCCGCGTCCTGGACGGCGAACCGGACCGGGACGCGGTCCTCACCCGCTTCGTCTCCGCCCTCTCGCCCCACGACGAGCAACTGCTGCGCAGCCTCCTCGATCGCGCCACGGACGACGCCCCCGGCCGGGACGCGACCACGAACGACGCCCCCGCCCAGGACGCGGCCACGGACCACGCCACCAGCCGGGACGCCGCCCCGGACGACGCGAGCAGCCGGGACGCGCCCTCGAACCATCGGCGTTCTTCTACACCCATGTAGAACTTGCCGGTAGAGTTCGCGTACACATGCGCAACGGGCGTGTCCGGCAGGGGAGATGGCGACGAGGTGCGGACTCCTGAGCCGGGACTGCGCGCCGCCGGAGGCGGAGGTGCGGTGGGACCACCAGCCGGTGGAGGTTCAACACCCGGACGACACTTGGGCCTTGGGCCGGATCGGCGGCTGATGGACGGATGCCGCCGGCGAGGTGTGGTGCCGGCTGCGGGCGCGGCCCGGCGGCGACGGCCCCCGCCGGTGCCCCTACGACCCGGAGTCCGTCCGGCCGTTGCCCAGCGCGGGCGTCTGACCCACCGCCCCCGCACCGGCCCGGCCGCCCCGGGCCGCGACTTTGGCGTCCTGTGCAACCTTCGGGGCGCCCCAACCATCTGCATCAGCAGACCGGCGCACTCCTCGTACCGAATGCGCCGGACCTGAGCAGTTTCGACCAGCACCATCCCCAGACCAGCAGAACCAGCAGCAGGACCGGCAGGACGAGCTTTCCCGGCAGGAACGGCTTCCCCGGCGGGTCCGGCGCGACCAGAAGAGCCAGAAGGGCCATCCGCGTGCACGACAGGCAGCCGCACCAGCAGACGGCCCGATGGGACGACGACGCGACCCCCGACGCCACACCCCGCTCCTCCTCCGACGGGCCCGGCCGCCGCTCCGGTGGCTCCCGCAGGGCGGGCAGGGCGAAACCGTCGGGCCGGAGGAACGCGTCGGAAGGGAAGGTCCGGATGACCCGTCGCGGCCGGATCGTGGCCTGGACCGGTGGTGTGCTCGGCGTCCTGATCCTCGGCACGGCCGGGGCGGGGGCGTGGGTCTACCAGCACCTGGACGGCAACATCCACGGCGTGGACATCGGCGTGGACGGCAAGCGGCCGGTCAACCTCAGCCCCGGCTCCAAGAACATCCTGGTCGTCGGGTCCGACAGCCGGGCCGGCGCCAACGCCAAATACGGCAAGGGCCTGACCACCATGCAGTCGGACACCCTGATGGTGCTGCACATCGCGGCCAACCATAAGTGGGCCACCGCGGTGTCGTTCCCCCGTGACTCATGGGTGCAGATCCCCGCCTGCACCCGCGGCAACGGCTCGAAGTCCTCCGTGCACCACTTCAAGATCAACGAGGCCTTCTCGATCGGCGGTGACTCCGGAAGCGTCACGAAGGCCGCCGCCTGCACCATCAAGACCGTCGAGAAGAACACCGGGCTGCGGATCGATCACTTCACCTCGATCGACTTCCAGGGCTTCAAGGGCATGGTCAACGCGCTCGGCGGCATCGAGGTCTGCCCCAAGCACGCCATCCACGACAAGAAGGCGCACCTGGACATGGACGCCGGCTGCCAGAACGTCCAGGACGAGAAGGCGCTCGGTTACGTCCGCACCCGCTACAGCGTCGGCGACGGCTCCGACCTCGGGCGGATCGGCCGCCAGCAGGAATTCATGAAGGCGCTGGCCGCGAAGGCGCAGTCCAAGCTGACCAGCCCGGGCGAGCTCTACGACTTCCTCGACTCGGCGACCAGATCCCTCACCACCGACAACGACCTGGCCGGCCTCAAGCAGCTCTACGACCTCGCCTCCACGGTCAAGGACATCCCCAGCGACCGCCTCACCTTCATGACCGTGCCCAACTACTACCGCGAGGCGGACGTCCCCACCGACCACGCCAATGTGATCTGGCAGTACCCGCAGGCCGGCGAGTTGTTCAGCGACCTCGCCCACGACCGGGAGATCGGTGCGGCCGGCAAGGCGAAGTTCGCCGAGGCCGCCAAGAACCCGATGACCGCGCGCTCCGTGCGGGTACGCGTCCTCAACGGCACCGGCACCTCCGGCCAGGCCGCCACCGCCGCGGAGCAGCTGCGGCGGCTCGGCTTCACGGTCATCGGCACCGGCAACGCCCCGGCGACGGACCGGACCACGGTGACCTACTCCGGTTCCCTCCAGCCGCAGAGCGAGGTCCTCGCCGCCCGCCTGCCGGGCCTGAAGCCCACCCGGTCCGCCGATGCGGCAGCGGGCGAGGTGACGCTGACCATCGGCCCGGACTTCACGGCGTTGATGGGCAGCTAGCCACGCGGCGGGCCGCGGCGGGCCTGCGTCCCCGCGCACCCGCCGGACGTACCCGCACACTCGCTGGACGGACCCGTGCAGCCCCGGACGCACTCGTACGCGCCCGGACGGCACGCCGTGCCACCAGCAGCACAGCGCGTCCCGGTCTCACCTTCCCCTGCGCCTTCGCCCAGGCCGGCGCCTCGGCCGTGCGCCTGCGCGCTGCGTCAGCCCGGTGTGTTCCTCACGCCTGCAGCCGCTCCACCGGCCGGGCGGTGTGCACCTCGATGTCGTGCGCCGCCCGCTGCAGCAGCTGGTGGCTGAGGTCCGACATCGCCCGGGCCACGGCCAACTCGTCGCCGATGGCCGGGACGTTCTCGTCCGCGGGGTTGCACCGCGCCGAGCCCTGGCCGACCATCTGGCCGCCTTCCTTGCCGCGCAGCCTGGCCTCCGCCCGGACCTCGCTGCCGGTCTCGGTGATGCTGATCTCGGCGTTCCATGTCTTCGTGGCAGTCACCGGAAGCCTCCTCATCCGCCCGTACGCAGCACATGAACCGCCCCCACGAAAATCCTCGCACCGGGGCCCGCGGGCCGCACCTGCAGTTTTCTGCACCCTCACTCTCGGGTTTTCCCCATGGTCCACGCCCCCGCCGCCGCCTTAGTCTCGTTCTTCGCGGCCGCCCGGCGGCCCGCCTCTTGTGACCACCAACTGCCGTTCGTCCCGGGGGATTTCATGCAGCACCGCCATCACCACCGCGCCCGCCTCCCCCGCCGCACCTTCGCGGCCGCCGCGGCGGCCGTCGTCGGGGTGTGCGGGATCGGTGCCTGCGGTCTGCTGCCGGGGGAGACGTTCGAGGACGACGCCGTGCTGTCGAAGAAGATCACGGCCGTCCGGCTGGACTCCGACTCGGGCGGCGTCACGGTCCGCGGCGGCGAGGGCGGCGGCAAGAACGGCGACGCGGTCTCGCTGCACCGCTCGGTGGAGTACCACGACGACCGCCCGGAGGGGGCGACGTACCGGGTCGAGGACGGTGTGCTGGTGCTCGGCGGCTGTGGCGACGCCTGCTCGGTGACGTACACGATCAAGCTTCCGGCGGGCATCCCGGTCAGCGGGCAGACCTCGAACGGGGCGGTGCAGCTGAGCCGGGTCGGCGCGGTGAAGGTGACCACCAGTTCCGGGGCCGTCGACCTCGACGGCGTCAGCGGCCCGGTCGACGTACGGACCAGCAACGGCGCGATCACCGGACGCGGCCTGTCCGGCGGGCACATCACCGCCGAGACGTCCAACGGCGCGATCGACCTGACCCCGGCCCGACCGCAGGACGTCCGCGCGAAGACCTCCAACGGCTCGGTCACCGTACGAATGCCCAAGGGCCGCTACGACATCTCCGCGTCCACCAGCAACGGCGCGAAGCACATCGGCCTGACCGACGACCCCTCGGGCCGCTACCGGCTGAGCCTGACCACCTCGAACGGGGACATCACCGCGAAGGCGGCGTGAGGCGTGACCTGCCGGTGCCCGGCCGACCGGCCGGGCACCCGTGCACGCTACTCCTCGCCGCCCTCCAGCTCGCCCTCGGTCTCCAGGAAGACGTCCCGCAGCGCGGCCAGGGTATCCGCGTCCGGCTTCTCCCACATGCCGCGGGACTCCGCTTCCAGGAGGCGTTCGGCGATGCCGTGCAGGGCCCAGGGGTTGGCGTCCTGGAGGAAGGCGCGGTTCTCGGCGTCGAGGACGTAGGTCTGCGCGAGCTTGTCGTACATCCAGTCGGCGACCACGCCCGTGGTGGCGTCGTAGCCGAACAGGTAGTCCACGGTGGCGGCGAGTTCGAAGGCGCCCTTGTAGCCGTGGCGGCGCATCGCCTCGATCCAGCGGGGGTTGACCACCCGGGCCCGGAAGACCCGGGAGGTCTCCTCGACCAGCGTGCGGGTGCGGACGGTCTCCGGGCGGGTGGAGTCGCCGATGTATGCGGCCGGCGCCTGGCCGCCGCGCAGGGCCTTCACCGTCGCCACCATGCCGCCGTGGTACTGGAAGTAGTCGTCCGAGTCGGCGATGTCGTGTTCGCGGGTGTCGGTGTTCTTGGCGGCGACCGCGATCCGCTTGTACGCGGCCTCCATCTCGTCCCGGGCCGGGCGCCCTTCCAGGCCGCGGCCGTACGCGTAGCCGCCCCAGACCGTGTAGACCTCGGCGAGATCGGCGTCGGTGCGCCAGTCGCGGGAGTCGATCAGCTGGAGCAGGCCGGCGCCGTAGGTGCCGGGGCGGGAGCCGAAGATGCGGGTGGTGGCGCGCCGTTCGTCGCCGTGGGCGGCCAGGTCGGCCTGGGTGTGGGCGCGGACGAAGTTGTCCTCGGCCGGTTCGTCCAGCCCGGCGGCGAGCCGTACCGCGTCGTCCAGCAGGCCGGTGACGTGCGGGAAGGCATCGCGGAAGAAGCCGGAGATGCGCAGCGTGACGTCGATGCGGGGGCGGCCGAGTTCGGCGAGCGGGACCGCTTCGAGGCCGGTGACGCGGCGGGAGGCGTCGTCCCATACGGGGCGGACGCCGAGCAGGGCCAGGGCCTCGGCCACGTCGTCGCCGCTGGTGCGCATGGCGCTGGTGCCCCACAGGGACAGGCCGACGGACTGCGGCCAGTCGCCGTTGTCGGTGCGGTAGCGCTCCAGCAGGGAGTCGGCGAGGGCCTGGCCGGTCTCCCAGGCCAGCCGGGAGGGCACGGCCTTGGGGTCCACGGAGTAGAAGTTGCGGCCCGTCGGCAGCACGTTGACCAGCCCGCGCAGCGGCGAGCCGGACGGGCCGGCCGGGACGAAACCGCCGTTCAGGGCGTGTACGGCGTGGTCGATCTCGTCGGTGGTGGCGGCCAGCCGCGGGACGACCTGGCGGGCGGCGAAGTCGAGGATGTCGGCGACCTGCGGGCCGTGGCCGGCGGCCACACCGGGCACCGCGGCCGGGTCCCAGCCGGCGTCCTCCATCGCCTGGACCAGGGCGCGGGCCCGGGCCTCGGCCTCGTCGGCGGTGGTGCGGGTCGCGGCGGACTCGTCGAGGCCGAGGGCCTCGCGCAGGCCGGGCAGGGCGGAGGTGCCGCCCCAGATCTGCCGGGCGCGGAGGATGGCCAGGACGAGGTTGACCCGGGCCTCACCGGACGGCGCGGCGCCCAGGACGTGCAGACCGTCGCGGATCTGGGCGTCCTTGACCTCGCACAGCCAGCCGTCGACGTGCAGCAGGAAGTCGTCGAAGCCGTCGTCGTCCGGGCGCTCCTCCAGACCGAGGTCGTGGTCGAGCTTGGCGGCCTGGATCAGCGTCCAGATCTGGGCGCGGATGGCGGGCAGCTTGGCCGGGTCCATGGCGGAGATCTGCGCGTACTCGTCGAGCAGCTGCTCCAGGCGCGCGATGTCGCCGTAGGAGTCGGCGCGGGCCATCGGCGGGACGAGGTGGTCGACGAGGGTGGCGTGCACCCGGCGCTTGGCCTGGGTGCCCTCGCCGGGGTCGTTCACCAGGAAGGGGTAGACCAGCGGGAGGTCGCCGAGGGCGGCGTCCGGGCCGCAGGCCGCGGACAGGCCGGCGTTCTTGCCGGGCAGCCACTCCAGGTTGCCGTGCTTGCCGAGGTGGACCATGGCGTCCGCGCCGAACCCGCCGTCCGCGCGGGACGCGGCGATCCAGCGGTAGGCGGCGAGGTAGTGGTGGGACGGCGGCAGATCGGGGTCGTGGTAGATCGCGATCGGGTTCTCGCCGAAGCCGCGCGGCGGCTGGATGAGGACCAGCAGATTGCCGCGGCGCAGCGCGGCGAGCACGATGTCGCCGTCGGGGTTGTGGGTGCGGTCCACGAACATCTCGCCCGGCGGCGGCCCCCAGTGCTCCTCCACCGAAGTGCGCAGCGCCTCCGGGAGGGTGGCGTACCAGCGCCTGTAGTCGGCGGCCGGGATGCGGACGGGGTTGCGGGCCAGCTGCTCCTCGGTGAGCCACTCCTGGTCGTGGCCGCCGGCCTCGATGAGGGCGTAGATCAGCTCGTCGCCGTCACCGGATTCGAGGCCGGGCACCGGCTCGGCACTCTCGTCGCCGAAGTCGTAGCCGTCCGCGCGCAGCCGCCGCAGCAGTTCGACGGCGGAGGCCGGGGTGTCCAGTCCGACGGCGTTGCCGATGCGGGAGTGCTTGGTCGGGTAGGCGGAGAGGACCAGCGCGAGGCGCTTCTCGGCATTGGGGAGGTGGCGCAGCCGGGCGTGGCGCAGTGCGATGCCGGCGACCCGGGCGGCGCGCTCGGGGTCGGCGACGTAGACCGGGAGGCCGTCCTCGTCGACCTCCTTGAAGGAGAACGGAACGGTGATCAGCCGGCCGTCGAACTCGGGCACGGCGATCTGCGAGGCGGCGTCGAGCGGCGAGAGGCCCTCGTCGTTCTCCTCCCAGGCGCTGCGCGGCCCGGTCAGGCACAGCGCCTGGAGGATCGGGACGTCGAGGGCGGCCAGCGCGCCCGCGTCCCAGGACTCGTCGTCGCCGCCGGCGCCGGCCTCGGCGGGCCTGGTGCCGCCGGCGGCGAGGACGGTGGTGACGATGGCGTCGGTGGTCCGCAGCGCGTCGATGAGTTCGGGCTCGGGGGCGCGGAGCGAGGCGACGTAGAGGGGGAGCGGGCGGCCGCCGGCCGTCTCGATCTGCGCGCACAGTTCGTGCACGAAGCCGGTGTTGCCGCTCATGTGGTGGGCGCGGTAGTAGAGCACGGCCACGACCGGGCCGGTGCCGTCGGCGGCCGGGCGCTCCAGCCGGCCCCAGGTCGGGGCGGGCACGGGCGGTTCGAAGCCGTGGCCGGTGAGCAGCACGGTGTCGGAGAGGAAGCGGGCGAGCTGTTCGAGGTTGCCCGGGCCGCCGTGCGCCAGGTAGGCGTGCGCCTCGGCCGCGATGCCGACCGGGACCGTGGACTGCTCCATGAGCTGGGCGTCCGGGGCCTGTTCGCCGGTGAGGACGACCACCGGCCGGTGCTGGTCCTCGGCGAGCAGCAGGTCGAGTCCCTCTTGCCAGGCGCGGATGCCGCCGAGGAGGCGTACGACGACGAGGTCGGTGCCGTCGAGCAGGTCGGGCAGCCCGGTGACGTCGAGGCGGGCGGGGTTGGCGAGCCGGTACGCCACCGGGCCGGTGGCCGCGCGGGCACTGAGCAGGTCGGTGTCGGAGGTCGACAGCAGCAGGATTCGGGGGGCCGCGGGGTGGTCCCCGGACGAATGCAGCATGCGAGCGCTGGCCTTCCTCGGGGTGTCCGCGCCCCGGGTGGTCGTAAGGACGGCGGGAGTTCCTGACTCACCCGGCACCGGCCGGGTTCACAGTGGCGGGACCGCGCCGGATTCTCACCGGGCTTCCTCCCTCGGGCCCAAGGGCCCGGCGCCGTCGCTGGCGTCCGACGGGTCAGCCGACCCGCCGACCTGCATAGTAAGGGCTGCGGGCGGAGGAGGTAAGCGGGCCTCGGCGGGGCCGGGGCGCCACCGCGGGTGGCGGCTTCCGCACGCCCGGGACGCGGGCCCCCGGGACCCGGGCCACGGTGGCCGGATTCGTCCGTTTCATGGCCTGATCCGCCCCGGATCGGTCGCGCACCGTCGTAGGTATGCTCGCCGCCATGCCGCCCTCCCCCTCACCACGGCCCCGACGGGCCGAGCCGCCCGTGCGGGCCCGCGGTGACGCCTGCCCGGGAGCACTGCGGCTGCATCCCGCCGCCGACGGCCATCTCGCCCGAGTACGCATCCCCGCCGGTGACTTGACGGTCCGTCAGGCGCACGCGCTGGCCGATGCCGCGGACCTGCTCGGTGACGGTCGGCTGTCCCTGACCTCGCGCGGCAACGTCGAGCTGCGCGGCCTGCCGGACGGCTGCGGCGGCCGCCTCGCCGAGCTGCTGCACGACGCCGGCCTGCTGCCGTCCGAACGCCACGAACGCATCCGCAACATCCTCGCCTCCCCGCTGGCCGGACTGGACCGGAACACCCCTGCTGACGTGCGGTGGTGGGCCCGCCGGCTGGACGAGCTGCTGTGCG
Source organism: Streptomyces sp. NPDC048196 (assembly GCF_040652715.1). NCBI lineage: Bacteria > Bacillati > Actinomycetota > Actinomycetes > Kitasatosporales > Streptomycetaceae > Streptomyces > Streptomyces sp. NPDC048196. Next base: position 16,498 of record NZ_JBEZMM010000060.1, read on the forward strand.
CGAGCGACTCCGCGACCGCGCTGTCCGGCCGCTTCCTGTTCGTCCTGGACGACGGGCGGGGCGATGTGGCGGCGCTCGGCGGCGATGTGACCTTGGTCGCAGAATCGGGCATCACGGGTGACGGGACGGCCGGCGGCGGGGCGCTGCTGCGGGTCGGCGACGACCCGGCGACGCTGCGGATCGCCGGCCCGGACGCACCGCGCGCGGCACTGGCCGCCGCCGAGACGTTCCTGACCACCGCGCAGGCCGGCGACACCGGCGCCTGGCGGGTGCGCGAACTCCCCGAGGGCCACGCACTGTCGGCGCGGGACGTGGCGGAGCGGCTGCGCGCGGCGGGCATCGAGACGTCGTACGTGGCGGAGGGGGTAGGTGCGGCCGAGCCGGTGGTCCACCACGCGGACTCCTCCGCCCCCGGCATCATCGAGGGCCGCGACGGCCGCCGCGCGCTGTCCGTACTCGCGCCGCTCGGCAGGCTGTCGGTGGCCCAGTGGCGGCTGCTCGCCTCCCTCGCGGCCGACGACGGATCCGGCGAACTCCGCCTCACCCCGTGGCGCGGCATCGTCGTCCCCGGCCTGTTGGCCGCCGCGGCCGCGCCCCGCCTCCGCGAACTGGCCGCCGCCGGCCTGGTCACCGACCCGTCCTCGCCCTGGCACCGCATCGGCGCCTGCACCGGCCGACCGGGCTGCGCCAAGTCCCTTACCGACGTCCGCGCGGACGTGACGGCCGCGGTCGAGGCAGGCACACCTCTGCCGCCGGGCCTCCCCGCATCCGTCCCCGTGCCGGCGGCAGCCCCCCTCTACTGGTCCGGCTGCGAGCGCCGCTGCGGGCATCCGCACGGCACCTGGATCGACGTACTGGCGACGGAGGCGGGGTACCGGGTCGCGGTCGTCGGCCCGGACGCACCGCGGCCGACGCCGCCGGCGACAGCAACCGCAACCGCAACCGCAACCGACAGCACCACCCGCAACACCAGGAACGCCAGAAACGAGGCCAGAGTGACCGCGTTCGACTACGAGAAGGACGGTGCGGAGATCTACCGCCAGTCCTTCGCCACCATCCGCGCCGAGGCGGACCTCGCCGGCCTGCCCGCCGACGTCAGCCGGGTCGCGGTCCGGATGATCCACGCCTGCGGCATGGTCGACCTCGTACGCGATCTGGCCTTCACCCCCGGTGTGGTGACCGCCGCCCGCAAGGCGCTGCGCGACGGCGCGCCGATCCTCTGCGACGCCAACATGGTCGCCAGCGGCGTCACCCGCAAGCGGCTGCCGGCCGGCAACGAGGTGCTCTGCACGCTCGCCGACCCCGCGGTGCCGGACCTGGCCGCCCGGATGGGCACCACCCGCAGCGCCGCGGCCCTGGAACTGTGGCGGGACCGCATGGAGGGCGCCGTCGTCGCGTTCGGCAACGCCCCGACCGCCCTCTTCCGGTTCCTCGAAATGATCGAGGAGGGCGCTCCCCGCCCGGCCGCCGTGATCGGCATACCCGTCGGCTTCATCGGCGCGGCGGAGTCCAAGGACGCCCTCATCGCCCATCCGTCGGAGCTGGACCACATCGTGGTGCGCGGACGGCGCGGCGGCAGCGCCATGGCCGCGGCCGCCCTCAACGCCCTGGCTAGCGAGGAAGAGTGAGCGTGAGCGAGCAGCAGGAAACCGGCACCGGCACGGGCGCCCGCACCGGGACCACCGGTCGTCTCTACGGCGTGGGCCTCGGCCCCGGCGACCCGTCCCTGATGACCGTACGGGCCGTCGAGGTCATCGCCGAGGCCGACGTCATCGCCTACCACAGCGCCCGCCACGGCCGTTCGATCGCGCGCTCCATAGCGGCCCGGCACCTGCGCGCCGACCACATCGAGGAGGCGCTGGTCTACCCGGTCACCACCGAGTCGACCGACCACCCCGGCGGCTACCGCGGCGCGCTCGACGAGTTCTACGAGGAGGCCGCGGAGCGGCTGGCCGCGCACCTCGACGCCGGCCGCACGGTGGCGGTCATCTCCGAGGGCGACCCGCTCTTCTACGGCTCCTACCAGCACATGCACAAGCGGCTCGCGCACCGCTACCCGACCGAGGTGATCCCCGGCGTCACCTCGATCAGTGCCGCCGCGGCCCGCCTGGGCAAGCCGCTCGCGGAGGCCGACGAGGTCCTGACGATCCTCCCCGGCACGCTGCCCGAGGAGGAACTGACCGCCCGTCTGGCCTCCACGGACGCCGCCGTGGTCATGAAGCTGGGCCGCACCTTCCCGACCGTCCGCCGCGCCATGGAACGCGCCGGCCGCCTCCCCGAAGCCCACTACGTCGAACGCGCGACGATGCCCGGCGAGCGCACCGCCGACCTCGCCGCGATCGACTCCGACACCGTCCCCTACTTCTCCGTCACGGTCGTCCCCAGCCGCATCGCGGCCCGGTCGGCACCGCAGCCGTCCGAGACCCCGGCGTCCGAACGGGGAGCGGGCGAGGTCGGTGAGGCGCGCGAGCTGGGCGAAGTGGGCAAGCTGGACGAGCTGGGCGAAGTGGTCGTCGTGGGCACCGGCCCGGCGGGCCCCCTCTGGCTCACCCCCGAGTCCCGCGGCGCCCTCGCCGCCGCCGAGGACCTGGTCGGCTACACCACCTACCTGGACCGCGTCCCGGTGCGCCCCGGCCAGCGCCGCCACGCCTCCGACAACAAGGTCGAGTCCGAACGCGCCGAACTCGCCCTGGACCTGGCCCGCCGCGGCCGCCGGGTGGCCGTGGTCTCCGGCGGCGACCCGGGCATCTTCGCGATGGCGACAGCAGTCCTGGAAGTCGCCTCGCAGGACCCGTACCGCTCGATCCCGGTCCGCGTCCTCCCCGGCGTCACCGCCGCCAACGCGGCCGCCGCCCGCGCCGGAGCCCCCCTCGGCCACGACTACGCGGTCATCTCCCTCTCCGACCGCCTCAAGCCGTGGGAGGTCATCGCCGAACGCCTCCACGCCGCCGCCTCCGCCGACCTGGCCCTCGCCCTCTACAACCCCGGCTCCCGCAGCCGCACCTGGCAGGTGGCCAAGGCCCGCGAACTCCTCCTGGAACACCGCGCCCCGGACACCCCGGTCATCCTCGCCCGCGACATCGGCGGCCCCGAGGAATCCGTCCGCACCGTCCCCCTCGCCGACCTCGACCCCACCCAGGTCGACATGCGCACCCTCCTGATCATCGGCTCGTCCCAGACGCAGAAGGTACGACGCGACGACGGCACGGAGATCGTGTGGACGCCGCGGCGGTATCCGGAGAAGTAACACGCAGATGGGTGGGCCCCCGGGAACGAGCCCGGGGGTCACGCCCCTTGCCGGCAAACCTGGCACCGGTCCGTGGCGTCCCACTCCTCCCACCCGAAGGCGGTGGGCGCAAAGGGACGTCCCTCCAGTTCCTCGCGCACGGCCACGCGGTAGGCCCAGACCGCTTCGAGGTAGGGGTGATAGACGTCGTGGAAGGCGCGCGAGTTCTGCCGCGCCCCTTCCGCAACGGCACGCTGCAGCGCCCGCAGCCGCTCGAACATGGCCTGTCCAGCACCGGCGACGGCGATACTCGCGTCGATGAACAGCCGCTCCCGCACCTCGTGTATCGCAGCGTCGGTCAGCGCCGCACGCACAGCGGCAACAGGGTCCGCCTCGGCATCAGGCTCCTGCGCGATCCGCCGGAGCCGCGCGTGGCACACCCCGGCGGCGGAGATGAACTCGATGTAGACCGCCCGCCGCCGCTCCGCACTGCTACGGGCTTTCTCATGCCGCTGCTTGAGCTGATCCGCAAGCACGGTCCCGGAAATGGCGATCAGACCACCACTCACGGTCGCGACCAGCGTCCCCCAGTCCACGCGTCCCCCTTCACGGCAGCTATGAACGACGACCAGGCGGTGGCGGGGATGCGCAGCGCCGGGCCGTCGGGGTTCTTGCTGTCGCGTACGGGCACGGTATGCGAGGGCCCGTCGGCTACCTCCACGCAGTTGTCGTCTCCGCCGTCGCTGTAGCTGCTCTTGCGCCACACCGTGCCGCCCCGGCCAGGCAACGCCGTCATAGCCGCCCGTCCTTCACCGTCTCTATGAAAGAGGTCCAAGCGCCAGCGGGGACGCACAGCACCGGACCGTCGGGGACCTTGCTGTCGCGGACGGGCACGGTGTCGGCGAAACCGTCGGCAACCTCGATGCAGTTGTTGTCTCCGCCGTCGCTGTAGCTGCTCTTACGCCACACCGTGCCGCTCCGGCCAGGCAACGCCGTCATAGCCGCCCGTCCTTCACCGTCTCTATGAATGAGGCCCAGGCGCCAGCGGGGACGCACAGCACCGGACCATCGGGAACCTTGCTGTCACGGACGGGGACGACGTCGGCGAAACCATCGGCTACCTCGACGCAGTTGTCCTCTCCCCCGTCGCTGTAGCTGCTCTTGCGCCAGGCTGCACCCACAAGGTTCGAGGTCGTCTTCATGGCTTGCTTTCCTCCATCAACTGCCGGATGAATGCTGCTGAGTCGGACGGCGAAAGTGCCGCGTCTCGGAGCCGATCGTAGGACAGGCGGTATCGCGTGATTTCGTCTGGCTCTTCGATCAGTTCGCTTGACGTGTTGCCTTCCAAGTGGGCAACAGCGCTCCCGTCCGCCATCCAGAGGATCGACAGGGAGCCACCCATCAGGTTATGCACGCCGGTGGCGAACGGAAGCACCTGGATGGCCATATGAGGCGCCTCCGCAGCCTCGGCAAGCCGCGCTAGTTGGCCGTGCCACACGACCGGGTCGGAGGCCGGGCGCCGTAGTGCCGACTCGTCGAGGATGATGCGAATGCTCGGTGGCCGATCCCGTTGGAGGAGTTCCTGCCTGCCCAGGCGGGCCGCGACGGCTTCTTCGAGTTCGTCGGGGCTTATGGGCGTCGGCGACGAGGACAGCACCAGCCGGGCGAAGTCCTCCGTCTGCAACAGACCGGGGACGACCACCGAGTACTTGTGAATGATCACGGCCTTCGCCTCGTACTGCATGAACAACCGGTACCTGTCCTTGAACGCATCCAGCCGCGCCAACCTCCACAGCCGGACGAGCAGTTCCCCCGTCCCGTGGACCCGGTCGAGGGCCTCCATGACCGGTAGCTTCGAGAGGCGTTCGCCGGTTTCCAGGCGGTGCAGGTACGTGCGGTCGTAGTTGGTTTCCTCGGCCAGCTGGGCCAGGGATTTTCCGGCGACCTCGCGTAACCGGCGGAGTTCGCAGGCCAGAACCCAGCGGGCGGAGTCCTCGTTCTCGGAATTCTTTTCGACCATCCCCACTCCCCTTGTTGCCCATTCCCATGGCAACGCCCGCCTGCTTTGCAAGCAGCGTCGCATCCACAACTCTAGGGATCCGCAAGGGCGTTGGCGTCACCCGCCAGGATCCGAACTTAGAGAAGGGAAGAAATAGATGGTGGAGCGCAGTCGGGCGGCCGCGACGATCAAGGATGCAGAGGATGCACGGGACGAGTTGCGTGTGGCATTGAAGGGGGCGGGCGTGACCTTGCCCTCGTTGACGCTGGATGGGGTTTCGCTGGCGGGGGATTTCCCGCGGCCCCTCCTCGACCTGGGGCGTTGTACGCCGCAGACCGCGCGGCGGCTGGCCGGGGCGTTGCGAGGCGAGGTGGGGTGAATGGTTCGGTGAGTGACGAAGAGAAAGAGCCCGAACCTACCCGTGAGACGGGCCGCGAGGAGCGGAATGCGGAAGTCGCGCGGCGGCGCATAGGAGAATTGATGGAACGGGTGCGGGAAGCGAATCGGTTCAGCGCCCTCCGGCCCCGGTGAAAAGGCGACGACGGAGCCATTCCGCCGCATCGGCCGGAGTGGCTGCCTCCGGAATTCCGGTCGGCGTCGGAGGGCGGCGTACGACCACGACCGGAATTCCCGCCTCGCGGGCCGCGGTCAATTTGGGGGCGGTGGCCGCCGCGCCGCTGTCCTTGGTGACGAGGACGTCGATGCGGTGGGTGTGGAGCAGTTCGCGCTCGCCCTCCAGGGTGAAGGGGCCGCGGTCGAGGAGCACCTCCATCCGGGGCGGGTGCGGGGGCTCGGGGGCGTCGACGGAGCGGACGAGGAACCAGAGGTCCGTGAGGTGGGAGAAGTGGGCCAGGCCCATGCGGCCGGTGGTGAGGAAGATGCGGGAGCCGAGGGTGGGGAGGAGCATGGCGGCGTCCTCCAGGGAGGGGACCTGGTGCCAGGTGTCGTCGGGGGCGGGTACCCAGCCGGGACGGCGGAGCGCCAGCAGGGGAACATGAGTGGTGGCGGCCGCCTGGGCCGCGTGGAAACTGATCGTGCCGGCGAAAGGATGGGTGGCGTCGATGAGCGCGTCCACCGCGTGCTCGCGCAGCCAGCGGGCGAGGCCGTCGGGGCCGCCGAAGCCGCCGATGCGGACCTCCCCGTCGGGCAGGCGCGGCGCCGCCACCCGGCCGGCCAGCGAGGTCGTCACACGCAGAGCCGGCTCGGCGGCCAGGGCGGCGGCCAGGCGGCGGGCCTCCGTGGTACCGCCGAGGATGAGTACGTGGCGTGGCGGGCGGGCTGCGTCGGGCATGGGATGTGGGTTCCTCCGTGGGTGAAGCGCAACGGCGGCAGGGTACGGGGCGGTCGGATGGCGGGACGCCCGAGGGCGGGCAGCAACCGGCCGCGAGCGGCAAGCAGGCCGCCGGGGGAGGGCAGCAGGCCGCCGCGGGAGGGCGGAGTGCGCAGCTTGCGCACACCGGGCTGCGGCCCGGGTGGACGACCGGTGCGTGTGCGACGGCGGCGAGCACGGCCGCGTACACCGCGCTGCTGACCGGCGAGTTCCCGGACCCGGTGACGATCACCCTGCCGAAGGGGCAGACGCCGTCGTTCGCGCTGGCGGTGGAGGAACTGGACGCCGGGGCCGGCAGCGCCATGGCCGGGGTGGTCAAGGACGCGGGGGACGATCCGGACGTGACGCACGGGGCGTTGGTCCGGGCGCGGGTGCGGGTGCTGTCGCCCGGGTCCGGCGTGGTGTTCAAGGCCGGGCCGGGCGTGGGGACCGTGACCCGTCCCGGGCTGCCGCTGGACGTCGGCGAGCCGGCGATCAACCCCGTACCGCGGCAGATGATGCGGGAGCACCTGACCGAGGTGGCCCGTCGGTACGGCGGCACCGCGGAACCCGGTGCGGAGCCCGGTTCGGGGTCCGGTTCGGGGTCCGGTGCGGAGCCCGGTGGGGAGCCCGACATCGAAGTTGAGATTTCCGTCGATCACGGGGAGGAGATCGCCCGTAGTACGTGGAACCCGCGGCTCGGCATCCTGGGCGGGCTGTCGATCCTGGGGACCACCGGGATCGTGGTCCCGTATTCGTGCTCGGCGTGGATCGATTCCATCCGGCGTGGGGTGGATGTGGCGCGTGCGGCGGGACGTACGCATGTGGCGGGGTGTACGGGATCGACGTCGGAGAAGGTCGCGGTCGCGCTGCACCACCTGCCCGAGGACGCCCTGCTGGACATGGGGGACTTCGCGGGGGCGGTGCTCAAGTACGTGCGGCGGCACCCGGTGGACCGGCTCACGATCTGCGGCGGGTTCGCCAAGCTGTCGAAACTGGCGGCCGGGCACCTGGATCTGCACTCGGCACGGTCCCAGGTGGACAAGGGGTTCCTCGCGGAGCTGGCCCGGCAGGGCGGGGCCGACGAGGCGCTGGCGGAGGCGGTGGCCGGGGCCAACACCGGCCTGGGCGCGCTGCAGTTGTGTACGGCGGCCGGGGTGCCACTGGGCGATCTGGTGGCGGCGAGGGCGCGGGACGAGTCGCTGGCCGTGCTGCGCGGGGCGCCGGTGGCCGTCGACGTGATCTGCATCGACCGGGCGGGGATGGTGGTGGGCCGGGCGGAGCCACGGGGGCCCGGGGGCAGCGGCCGGCGCCGCTGACGCCGGCCGGGGCCCGGGCCGGCGGCAGGCGCCGCTGACGGCGGACGGGGCCCCGCGGCACGCGCCCGTGAGCTTCAGTGCCTGGCGCGGAGGACGTCCTTGCGCCCCGCCTGGGCGGCGTCGCGGAAGCGGTAGCCCATGCGGTCCCCCACGCAGTCGGGGCCGTTGGTCAGGCTGCCCAGGGCCGTGCCGAGGGCGCAGGTGGCGAGGCGCAGCGGGCTGTCGCGCATCCAGTCCGTGCGGTACTGGCGCTCGCTGGTCCGGCGGCCGTTGGTCCGGCTGTAGTCGCGCAGGCCCGAGGTGTCGTGCGTCCGGGCCGCCGTGTCGGTGCTGCCGCCCACCGGTGCGGGGTCGGTCTTCGGCCGGGCGCCTGCCTGGTGGGCCGGGGTGTCGGCGACGGCGACGGTGCCGCCGGCGAGGGTGAGCAGGGCTGCGGCGGCGACGGATCCGGCGGCCAGTCTCGTGCGGGTGCGGGTGCGGGTGCGCATCGTGGGTGCTCCTTTGCTCGGGTGCCGCGGGCTTCCCTTGGTCCGCGCGTGTCCACGTTCCTTACCGGCCCCCGAGCGGCCGGTAACGGACATTCACCCCGATGCGGTCATATGATCAGTCAGACGCCCGAGTGGCCGGGGGCCTGACGCCTGATCAGCCGGCGTCGACGTCTGACTCAGCCTGCGTCGGAGGCCGTACGCCCGCCCGGGGCGGCCCCCGGCCCGCCGTCGCACGGCCCGTGCGGGCGTTCGCGATCCGCCGAGTACAGGTGGCTGTCGCGGAACTGCTCGGCGCCCAGCGTGCGGCCGACCATGATGACCGCCGTACGGACCACGCCCGCGGCCTTCACCTGATCCGCGATGTCGGCGAGGGTGCCGCGCAGGACGAGTTCGTCGGGGCGGGAGGCCATCGCGACGACCGCGGCCGGGCAGTCGGCGCCGTAGTGCGGCAGGAGTTCGGCGACGACCCGGTCGACGTACATCGCCGCGAGGTGGAGCACCAGCAGGGCACCGCTGCGCCCGAGGGTGGCGAGGTCCTCGCCCTCGGGCATCGGGGTGGCGCGCTGGGCGACGCGGGTGAGGATGACGGTCTGGCCGACGGTGGGCACGGTCAGTTCGCGCTTGAGCGCGGCGGCCGCGGCGGCGAACGCGGGGACGCCCGGCACCACCTCGTACGGCACGCCGGCCGCGTCCAGGCGGCGCATCTGCTCGGCGACGGCGCTGAAGACGGACGGGTCGCCGGAGTGCAGCCGGGCGACGTCGTGGCCCTCCTCGTGGGCGCGGACCATCTCGGCGGTGATGGTGTCGAGGTCCAGCTGCGCGGTGTCGATGAGGCGGGCGCCGGGCGGGCACTCGGCGAGCAGTTCGCGCGGCACCAGGCTGCCGGCGTAGAGACAGACCCCGCAGGAGGCGAGCGTGCGGGCGCCGCGGACGGTGATCAGGTCGGCGGCGCCGGGGCCGGCACCGATGAAGTGGACGGTCATGGTCGTTCGGTCTCCTGGGAGGCGGCGATACGGGGCGGCGGACGCTACGGGGGCGGGGGCGATACGGGGAGGGGGGCGATACGGGAGCGGGTGGCACCGGAGGGCGGGGTTACGGCCGGTCCTCCGGTGGTTTGACCGCCGACCACTGGGTCACCGGCATCGCCTGCCGCCAGCCCGTGAAGCCGCCGACCGGGGCGGCGTGGGCGACCGCCAGCCGGACCAGTTCGCCGCCGTGCCGCCGGTACCGGTCGGCGAGCAGCGCCTCGGACTCCAGCGTCACGGTGTTCGCGACGATCCGGCCGCCCGGTGGCAGCGCCTCCCAGCAGGCGTCCAACAGGCCGGGGGCGGTCAGCCCGCCGCCGATGAACACCGCGTCCGGGGTGGGGAGGCCGGCCAGCGCGGCGGGCGCGGGGCCCTGGACGACGCGCAGGGCCGGGACGCCGAGGGTGCGCGCGTTGCGGCCGATCCGCTCGGCCCGTACGGGGTCGCGTTCGACGCTGACGGCGCGGCAACTACGGTGCGCGCGCAGCCACTCGACGGCGATGGAGCCGGATCCGCCGCCGATGTCCCAGAGGAGTTCGCCGGGGGCGGGGGCCAGCGCGGCCAGGGTGGCGGCGCGGACGTGGCGCTTGGTGAGCTGGCCGTCGTGCTCGTAGGCGGTGTCGGGGAGGCCGGGGACGGTGGAGAGCGGCACGGTGCCGGGTTCCCGGGCGCAGTCGAGGGCGATGACGTTGAGCGGATCGCCGGGCGGTCGGTCCCAGTCGGCGGCCCGGCCCTCGGTCATCTGCTCCCGCTCGCCGCCGAGTTGCTCCAGTACGCGCATCCGGGTCGGCCCGAAACCGTGCGCGCGCAGGAGGGCGGCGACCTCGGCGGGGGTGCCGGCGCCGGCGGACAGGACGAGCAGCCGGTGGCCGTCGTACAGCGCGCGGGCCAGGTTCTCGACGGGCCGCCCGACGAGCGTGACGACCTCGGTGTCCTCGACCGGCCAGCCGAGGCGGGCGCACGCGTAGGAGACGGAGGAGGGGTGGGGCAGCACCCGGAGCCGGTGCCCTGCGCCGCTCTCCGCCAGGACCTCGGTCAGCGTCCGCCCGATCCCGTAGAACATCGGGTCACCGCTGGCCAGGACGCACACCCGGCGTCCGGCGTGCGCGGCGAGCAGCCCGGGGACGGCGGGGCGCAGCGGCGAGGGCCAGCTGACGCGCTCACCGGGGCACTCCCCTTCGGGCAGCAGCGCGAGCTGACGGGCGCCGCCGATGAGGACCTCGGCCGCCCGCAGCACCTGCTGCGCGGCCCCGGACAGGCCCGCCCAGCCGTCGGCTCCGACGCCGACGACGGTGAGGTGCTCGGAACCGGCCGGTGCGGATGGTGCGGGGCTCACTGCCGATTACCTCTTGCCTCTCGCCTCGGGACCTCAAGCGCGTGTCGTACGGGAGCGGAAACTCTACTGACCGGGGTGGGGCGGGCATGGGGCCGGGCCGGGCGGGCGGTCGGACCGGACGGTCGGCGTCCGTCGGCGCGGTCTCGCCAGCTGGCCGCCCCACCGCCCTGACCAGGCACGATACGCCGTTCGACGGTAATGACAACGGTCACCGGTGCAGCCTTTGGATCTTTTGTCGAAGTGCTGTTTGCTTCGCAAGGAGGGGACCGGAGGAAGGAGCGCCATGAGTGGTGACGCGCACAGCCACGGGCACGGCCACGGGCACGGGCACAGCCATGCGCACGGGGTGGCGCCGGACGCCGACCGGCGGTGGCTGCGGGCGGCGCTCGGGCTGCTCACCGCGTACATGGCGGTCGAGGTCGTCATCGGTGTGCTGGCCGGGTCGCTGGCGCTGATCTCGGACGCCGCCCACATGCTCACCGACGCGGTCTCGATCCTGCTGGCCCTGATCGCGATGCGGCTGGCGGCGCGGCCGGCGCGCGGCGGGTACACCTACGGGCTCAAGCGCGCCGAGATCCTGTCCGCGCAGGCCAACGGCATCACCCTGCTCCTGCTGTCGGTCTGGCTGGCGTACGAGGCGGTGCAGCGGCTGATCTCGCCGCCCGCGGTGGGCGGGGCGATGGTCCTGTGGACCGCGCTGTCCGGGATCGTGGTCAATCTGATCTGCACCTGGCTGCTGTCCAGGGCCAACCGCTCCAGCCTGAACGTCGAGGGCGCCTACCAGCACATCCTCACCGACCTGTTCGGCTTCGTGGCCACCGCGCTCTCCGGTCTCGTCGTCCTGACCACGGGCTTCGAGCGGGCCGACGCGATCGCCACGCTCGTCGTCGTGGCGCTGATGCTGCGGGCCGGTACGGGGCTGGTGCGGGAGTCCGGGCGGATCTTCATGGAGGCCGCGCCGGCCGGGCTGGACCCGGACGCGCTGGGCGACCGGCTGGTCTCCCAGGACGAGGTCGTCGAGGTGCATGACCTGCACATCTGGCAGATCACCTCCGGGCAGCCGGCGCTCTCCGCGCACATCCTGGTGGCCCCCGGCGGCGACTGCCACAAGGTGCGCCGCGGTCTGCAGGAGCTGCTGAGCGGCGAGTACCGCATCACGCACGCCACGCTCCAGGTCGATCACGTCGGGGAGCAGGCCGAAGCGGGCGAGGTGCTGACACTCGGCCCGCGGCCCGGCACCGGGTCACCGGCCGAGCCGCCCGCCGCCCCCGACCACTGCGCGGACGCCCACGGGCCGGTGCACCGGCCCGGGCCGCACCGGCACTGAAGCCCCCAGGTACCGCAGGCCCGCGGTCGCGCTGCGCCCTCACTCGGGTGAACCCGGAGCGGTGGCGGGCCGCATGACACCGGTCGCGGGCGGCGCGATGCTCCGATGGCGGCATGAGAACCGGCATGAGAACCGGCACGAGGGCCGCCGTCGTCTGCGCGCTGCTGTGCGCCGCCACGCTCCCCGGCCCGTCCGCCCTCGCGTACGCCCCGCAGGTCGCGCAGGCGCCGCCGGCCGTCTCCGTCACGGTCGCGGTGACGGACGGGACCGACGACGCCGAGGCCGGGCGGCGGCTCGACTACCGCGTGACCGTGCACAACCTGGGCACCGACGACGTCCACGGGGTCCGGATCGAGCAGCGGATGCCCGCGACCACGACCGCCGTGACCGCTCCCGACGGCGTCGTCGAGGGGCGCGGGACGGAGGAGCGGAAGGTCACCTGGCGCGCCGATCTGCCGGCGCACGACATCCAGGTGTTCACCGCCGAGGCCGTGCTCGGTGACCGTCCCGCCGGCGCCGCCACCGCCGCGCCCGGGACCCTGCGGGCCGCCGCCACCGCCTGTGTGTACCTGGGCGGTTCCTACGCGCCGGTGGCCTGCTCGGGCGATGTGGACGACCTGCCGGAGTCCCGGGCCGAGGACGCGGACGGCGGTGGCTGGGCGTGGTGGGCGATGGCCGCCGCAGTCGCGGCGCTGCTCGCGCCGGGGGCGGTGCGGGCGGTGCGCCGCCGGCGGGCGGCCGGCCCGGGCGCCACCGGCTGACCCACCCCGACGGCCGGGCCCCCGGCCGGGCTCACCCATTGGCACCGGTCCCGGTCGCGGGCGCCGGGCGTTCGCACTTGCCTGGAAGGTGGTCGCCGTGATCGCCGGGCAGGAAAGGACAGGACGCAATGCCAGCGAGCGCACCCGTACGCCTGGGCGGGCGGGTGACGGAGGGGGACGGGCCGCCGGCCGGAGCGCGGTGGCCGGGGCGGGCGCTGGCCGGCGGGGTGCTGCTGGTCGTGGGGGCGCTGCTGCTGCCGTTGAGCCTGGCCGCCACCTGGGCGCGGTACCGGCTGACCGAGACCGACGGCTATGTGGCGGCGGTGGCGCCGCTGGCCGGGAACGCCGCCGTGCAGCAGGCCGTGGTCGACGACGTGACGCACTCGGTGATGGCGCACGTCCGGATCGACGGGCTGCTGAAGGCCGTCAGCCCCGCCCGGCGGCCCGCGGTGCGCCGGCATTTCACCCGCGGCATCCGGGAGTTCGTGGCCAAGCAGGTGCGGCAGGTGGTCACCGGGCGCGGCTTCCCGGCGATGTGGAAGGGCGTGCACCGGTCCGCGCACCGGACGCTGGACGGCAGCCTCGCCGCGTCCGGCGACCCCCGTGCCCCGGTCACCCTCGATCTGACCCCCGTCGTCGAACGGGTCCGCCGCCAGGTGGCGCACAACGGCATGGGGCTGGACCTGCTCCGCCGGGTGCCGCGGTCCGGGGTGGAGATCGTGCTGCTCAAGGCCGCCGACGTACCGCGGATCCGGGCCGGCTACGAGGTCGCCCGCAGGGGGGCGCTGCTGCTGCCGCCGGCCGCCGCGCTGTGTCTGGGCGGCGGCCTGCTGCTGGTGCGGCGCCGGCGGCGGGCGCTGGTCTGTGCCGGTGCGGGCTGCGCGGCGGCCGCGGCCCTGCTGGCCGTGGCGCTGGCGCTGGTGCGCGGCCGCACGCTGGCGGCCCTGCCCGCGATGATCTCCCGGCCGGCCGCCGGCGCGTACGCCGATGCGCTCACCGGACCGCTGCGTACCGGGGTCTGGCTGCTGGTCGGCGCGGGGGCGCTCACCGCGGTGCTGGCCGCGGCGGGGCCGCCGGCGGTCCGGGCCTGGCGGAACCGGAGCTGATGCCCGGCCGGGTCGCTCAGACCGTCAGGACGGTCTTGCCCTGGGCGCGGCCGGTGCGGCTGGTCTCCAGGGCTTCGGGGGCCTCTTCGAGCGGGACCTCGCGGCCGACCAGGACCGTCAGCCGGCCCGCGTCCACGTGCCCGGCCAGGATCTCCAGGAGCTGCGGCGAGGGGCGGTTGACGAAGTTGAAACCGCGCAGGTTCTGTTCGGTCAGCTCGTCCGCGTCCGCCGAGCCGATCAGCGAGACGGCGGTGCCCCCGTCGCGTACGGTCCGGGTCAGCTCGGCGAACTCGGCGGGGCCGCCGGTCATGTCGATCAGCACGTCCACGCCGTCCGGGTGGGCCGCGAGGACCTGGTCGGCGACCGGGTCCGCGGTGTGGTCGACGGTCTCCGCGGCACCCAGCGTGCGCATCAGCTCCGCCTTGGCCGGGCGGGCGGTGGCGATCACCTCCGCGCCGCGGCCGGCCGCCAGCTGGGTGGCGAAGGTGCCGACGCCACCGGTCGCACCGACGATGAGGACCCGCTTGCCCTCGCTGATCCGGGTCTCCTCGACGAGGTTGTACGCGGTCATGCCGGCCGTCGGCAGCGCCGCGGAGGTCGCGTAGGTGACGCTGCGGGCGGCGTGCGCGATGCGGTTCTCGTCGGCGAGGGCCAGTTCGCAGTACGAGCCACCGCCCCGCTCCGGCCGCTGGAACTGGCCGAACACCGCGTCGCCGACGGTGAACCGCCGGACCCCGGTGCCGATCGCGAGCACCTCGCCGGCCCCGTCCGTGCCCAGCACCAGGGGGAAGGCCACCGGAACGGCGTCGCCGAACATGCCGTCGGCGATCTTCCAGTCGACGGGGTTGAGTCCGGCGGCGGCCAGCCGCACCAAGACCTCGCCCGGCCCTGGTTCGGGCTGCGGCAGATCCATGAGCTGCGGCTGTTCACCGAATGCGCTGACTGCTACGGCTCTCATCGTGGCGTTCCCTTCCACCCTTTCGACCGGTGGCCGGAGTGGATCGTAAGCACGCCGGTGCGGCCGGACGCGGCAGGAGGAGAGGCGGTGCGGCGGAAGCAACTCGTACGGCCCCCGGGCCATGCGCCCAGCCGGGCCGGGGCATGCCGCCAGCCGGGGATGGGCGGCGTTGCGGCGAAGGGCGTTCCCCTCGGAGGAAGGTGCCCCTCGGGTACACATGACGCCATGCGTGTTCTGGTGGTGGCGGCCGAGGGATATCTCGCGGAGATGATCGTGGCCGGCCTGCGCCGCGACGCGATCGCCGTGGACATCGCCCACGACGGCCGGGAGGCGCTGGCCAAGATGCGGCTCGGCGGGTACGACGTGGTCGTCCTGGACCACGAGCTGCCCGGTCTGCACGGTCTGCCCGGCGACGACATCTGCCGCTACGTCGTGGAACGGGGCCGACCGACCCGGATGCTGGTGCTCACCGCGTCCGGCACGGTCCACGACTGGGTGGAGGGCCGGGTGGAGGGTCTGGGCCTGGGCGCCGACGACTACCTCGGCAAGCCGTTCGGGCACGAGGAGTTGCTCGCCCGGGTGCTGGCGCTGGGCCGACGGGCCCGGCCCGCGCCGCCGCCGGTCATCATCGAGCGGGCCGGCGTCACCGTCGACACCGCCCGCCGGCTCGCGCTGCGCGACGGACGGCCGCTGCCGCTGTCCCGCCAGGAGTTCGGCGTGCTGGAGGTGCTGCTGCGCGCCCAGGGCACGGTGGTCAGCGGGGACGATCTGATCGAGGAGGTGTGGGAGGAGCACACCAGCTACCGCACCAACGCGGTCCAGGTCACGCTCAGCACGCTGCGCGCCAAGCTCGGCGACCCCCCGGTGATCGAAACCGTGCCGGGCGCCGGCTACCGACTGCGCGACCGGTGAAGCTGCCCGGCTGCCCGGCGGAGCACGGAGGCATGACCCGATTGCCCGCATGACGCGAAGGGGTGCGGGCAGCGGGATTCAATGGGCCAATGATCCGGTTCGAGTCCGTCACCAAGCAGTATCCCGACGGCACCACCGCCGTGGACGAGCTGTCCTTCGAGGTCGCGGAGGGCGAGCTGGTGACCCTCGTGGGGCCGTCCGGCTGCGGCAAGACCACGACCATGATGATGGTCAACCGGCTCATCGATCCCACCCGCGGACGGATCTTCGTCGACGGTGCGGACATCGCCGGCGTCGACCCCGTCCGGTTGCGCCGCCGGATCGGCTACGTCATCCAGCAGACCGGCCTCTTCCCACACCGCACCGTCCTCGACAACACCGCCACCGTGCCCTTCCTGACCGGCTGGAAGAAGGCCAAGGCACGGGCCCGGGCCGCCGAACTCCTGGACCTGGTGGGGCTGGACCCGGACGTCTACGGCCCGCGCTACCCCGACCAGCTCTCCGGCGGCCAGCGCCAGCGCGTCGGGGTGGCCCGGGCCCTCGCCGCCGATCCGCCCGTCCTGCTGATGGACGAGCCGTTCGGGGCGGTCGATCCGGTCGTCCGCGAGCGCCTCCAGAAGGAGTTCCTGCGGCTGCAGGCCACCATGCACAAGACGGTGCTGCTGGTCACCCACGACATCGAGGAGGCCATCCGGCTCGGCGACCGGATCGCGGTCTACGGGGCCGGCCGGATCGAGCAGTACGACACCCCCGCGAGCGTCCTGGGCGCCCCCGCCACCCCCTACGTCGCCGAATTCGTCGGCACCGACCGGGCGTTGAAGCAGCTGTCGGTCACCGGGATCGACCGCAGCGACCTCGAACGCCCGCCGTTCGCCCGCCTCGGTGAACCGGCGTCCGAGGCGGCGCGGCGGCTACGGGCCGAGGGCGCCCGGTGGGCGGTGGTGCTGGACGAGGACGGTGAACTGCACGGCTGGGTGGGCACCGAGGAACTGGCCGGCGCCGGGGGCACGGTCGCCGGGCACGCCCGGCGGATGGAGGCATGGGTGCCGTTCACCGGCACGTTGAAGGCCGCGTTCAGCGAGATGCTCAAGCACGATGCCGGCTGGATCGCGGTCCTGGACGGCCACCGCTTCCTCGGCGTCCTCACCCCGACCAAATTGCACGAAGCGCTGCGCCGCACCATCGACTCGGACGAGCGGGGGGTGCCGCGGGACCGGGCGCGGGTGGACTCGGTACCGACGCAGTGAGGCACGATCACGAGCGTTCCCGGCCGGCTGTTTCACGTGAAACGCCGCGGTCGCGAAGAGGGCGCTGGTTTCACGTGAAACACACAGCCATTACCGGCCGCTGCCCATCGCCCACCGCCCGCCTCAGCCCTTCGGCAGCAGCCCCTTCTCCCGCAGGTAGTTGCGCGCCACATCCGCCGGCAACCGTCGCCAGCTGTCCACCTGCTCATTGAGATGCGCCAGGTCAGCCGTGGTCAGGACCGTGTTGAGGCGGTTGAGCGCGGCGGCCGGCCGGGCGCTGCCCGCGCGGGCCCGGTTGACGACGGGCAGCACGTAATCGGCGTTCTGCAGCTTCTTGTCGTCGGCGAGCAGCACCAGCCCGAACTGGCCCAGGGTCGCATCGGTGGTGGTGGTCAGCACCATCTGGTCCTGCCCGTTCTGCACGGCCTGCTTGGCGGGGGTGGTGCCGACGCCCTTGGGGTCGATGGCGGTGAGGTTGATCCCGTACGTCTTCCGCAACCCCGGGGCGCAGAACGGCCGTTGTACGCATTCCTCGCCCGCCGCGAGGCGCACCGGCAGTTTGGCGCGGCCCAGGTCGCTGAGGGTCTTGAGGTGGTGGGTGCGGGCGTACGCGGCGCTCACCGCGAACGCGTTCTGGTCCACGGCCCGGCCGGGCGGCAGCACGGTCAGCCCGCGGGGCCCGGCCAGCCGGCGCAGCGCCCGCAGCGTCGCACCGAGGTCGGGAGAGGCGACCGGGGGCGCCGCGGAGCCGCGCTCCTTGGCGTTGAGCCAGTCCGCGAAGGTGGCCGCGTACTCGGGCACCACGTCGATCTGCCCGGCCTCCAGCGCCGGTTCGTACAGTTCGCGGTTGCCGACGGTGAGGACGTGGGTGCGGTATCCGGCGTGGTCGAGCAGCGCGGCGTACATCTGGGCGAGCAGCTCGCTCTCGGTGAAGCCGGCCGAGCCGATCGCCAGATCGCGGCTGTCCCCGGGCGGGGCGGTGATCCGGGAACGGGTCTCCAGTGAGGGGCCGGTGCCGCAGCCGGCGAGCACCGGCAGCGCGATCAGGCCCAGCGCCACGAGGGCGGCGGCCGCCCCGGCCCTCACCGGCCCCGCCCCCGCGCCCAGCCGCCCGGCGCATACCGTTCGACCAGCTCGAACCCGGCCTCCATCAGCAGGGCGAACACCGCGACCAGCACCGCACCGGCGACCACCTGCGGGGTGCTGGCGAGGCTGAACCCGGCGGTGATGATCCGGCCGAGGCCGCCGCCGCCCACCAACGCGGCGAGCGTGGCGGTCGCGACGAGCTGGACCGCGGCGATCCGCACGCCGGTCAGGACGAGCGGGAAGGCGAGCGGCACCTCGACCCGCCACACCAGCTGCGCCCCGGTCATCCCCATGCCTCGCGCGGCCCGCACCACGTCCCGGTCCACGTCGCGCATTCCGACGTACGCATTGGTCAGCAGCGGCGGAACGGCGAACAGCACCAGCGCGATGATCGTCGGCCACTGCCCGTGCCGGCCGACGGGAGTGAGCAGCAACAGGACCAGCACGGCGAAGGTCGGGACGGCGCGGCCGACGTTGGCGAGATTGACGGCCAGCGCCCCGCCGCGCCCGAGATGACCGAGGGTCAGCGCGACCGGCAGCGCGATCAGCGCGCTGATGAACAGGCAGGAGACGGTGAGGACGAGATGCTGGACGAGGCGGTGCCAGACGCCGTTCTCCCCGGCCCAGTTGGCGCCGGTGGTCAGCCAGTCCCAGACCGCGGAGAGTGTGCTCATGCCCGCCGCCCCGATGCCGCCGCGACCGGCTGCTCGCGCCCGACGGCGGGGCGGCCCCGCCACCGTGCCCGCCGTCCCCGCGCCGTACGGCTCGCCCGCCGCCAGGGCGTGAGCAGCCGCTCCGCGCCGAGCAGCAGCAGGTCGAAGACGATCGCGATGAGGACGCACAGCACGGACGCGGTGAGCACCTGCGCCTTGAAGAAGGAGTTCATCCCGGCGTAGATGAGGTTGCCCAGCCCGCCGTAGCCGACGATCGCGCCGACGGTGGTGAGCGCCACCGCCGAGACCGTCGCGATCCGCAGCCCGGCCATCGCCGCGGGGACGGCCAGCGGCAGTTCGACGGTGAGCAGTTGGCGCAGCGGACCGTAGCCCATGCCGCGGGCGGCGTCCCTGGCCTCGGCCGGTACGCCGTTCAGCCCGGCCAGGAGGTTCCGCACGAGCAGGGTGAGCGAGTACAGGGCCAGCCCAACCACGACGAGCGTGGCGGACAGCCCGTAGACCGGCAGCAGCAACGAGAACATCGCCAGCGACGGGATCGTGTAGAGGACCGTGGTCACCCCGAGGACCGGCCCGACCGTCCAGCGCCAGCGCCGGGCCAGCAGCGCCAGCGGCACCGCGAGCAGCAGCCCGAGCGCCACCGAGACGACGGTCAACTGGACGTGCTGGAGGACCGCGTCGAGCAGGATCTGCCGGCGGGTGGACAGGTAGTCGCCGCAGATCCACTCGTTACGGGCCAGACAGTCGTCCGGCGGCGGTGCGGTCACGGTAGAAGTCCACCCCGGCGGGGTCGGGGTGTCGCGGCGGACGCGTCCGATCGTGCCCTGCTCTTGCCCTGGGGGCCGTACCCGCGCCTCTCTCCACCCCATGTATACATCGAGTGTGTACTGCGTGTGTATAGTCCGGGAGGTGCGGCGGCCCCCGCAACCGGGCTGCCCCGTACGCCCCCCGTCCGCAGCACGAGCACCCCGAGAGAGCCCCGTATGCCGAAGCACTTCCGCACCACCGGCCGCAGGCGCCGCACCTCCATAGCCGGGCTGCTGACGGCGGCCTCCCTGGCCCTCGCCGTCAGCGGCTGCGCCTCGTACGACGTGACCGCCCCGGCCGACGCCCGCGCCGACGCGACGGGCAGCGCGACCGGGGCGAAGAACGGGAAGGGAAAGGCCCAGGAGGGCGCCGGCCAGGACGTCGACTGCCGTAAGGCCAAGTGCGTCGCGCTCACCTTCGACGCGGGCCCCAGCGAGAACACCAACCGCCTGCTGGACATCCTGAAGAAGGAGAAGGTGCACGCGACCTTCTTCATGCTCGGCAAGAACCACATCGCGAAGCGCCCCGCCGAGGTACGGCGGATCGACGCCGAGGGCCACGAACTGGCCAACCACACCTGGTCGCACCAGATCCTCACCGAGATCGAGCCCACCGAGGCCAAGCGCGAGCTCTCCCGGGTCCAGGACGCGGTCCGCAAGATCACCGGAAAGACGCCCACGCTGATGCGCCCGCCGCAGGGCCGCACCGACGACAAGGTCTCCGAGATCAGCAAGGGACTCGGACTGGCCCAGGTCCTCTGGAGCGTGACCGCCAAGGACTACGAGACCAACGACTCGGCGCTGATCACCAAGCGGGTGCTGGAACAGACCGAACGCGACGGCATCATCCTGCTGCACGACATCTACCGGGGCACGGTCCCGGCCGTCCCGGGCATCCTCAAGGAGCTCAAGAAGCGCGGCTACACGATCGTCACGGTCTCCCAGCTGCTCTCCCCGGCGAAGCCGGAGCCGGGGATGGTGTACCGGCCGTAGTGGCAAAGGCCGTTACCGGCGCGGGGGCGCCGGCCCGCCCGGGAACGCCGTGAGCCCGGCCCCGAGGAGGGGCCGGGCTCACGGCTACAGCTCTGACCACCCGCGTTGTCCGGCGGGTCCGGGCTCGCTCAGCCCTGCGGCCGCTCGGCCTCCACCCGCCGACGGCCCTTGTCATCGGCCGCCCCAGGGGCCTTGGCCGGCCCGGTCGGCTTCGCCGGGGCGCCGCCCTGGCCCACCTTGGCGCCCGGCTTGCGCTGCGCCGGCAGCGGCACGGTGTCCTGCGGGAACGTCAGCTGCTGGCTCTGCCACTCAAGGGCCGGGACCACCTCGCGCCGCCAGGTCGTGAACTGGTGGCTGCCCTGCGGCAGGATGATCGAGTCCACCGTCATCGGGGCCTTGACCGCGTGGATGAACTGCATGGTGGCGCCGTAATCGGCCTCGCCCTTACGGCTGCTGGCGACCAGCGTGGAGACCTGCGGCGCGGGCAGGTTCTTCAGCCGCCACAGCAGATCGTGCTCGCGCTCGCGCTGGGCACCTTCCGGGCCGGCGCCGAACAGGCTGCCGGTGGTCAGGTCGTCCTTGATCGCGTAGTCGCCCGAGAGCGAGACCGCCGAGGTGTACACCTTCGGGTTGCGCATCGCCAGCTGCAGCGAGCACGTACCACCCGACGAGTACCCGAACGCGCCCCAGGCGCTGGGGTCATGACCCACCCGGTACGTCGCCTTCATCGCGTCCGGCAGGTCCTTGGTGAAGAACGTCTCCGCCTGCGGCCCGCCCGGCACGTCCACGCACTCGGTGTCGCGCGGCGGTGCGATCGTCGGCCGCACCATCACGATCACGGTCGGCTGCATCCGTCCCTGCGCGATCAGCCGGCCGGCGTTCTGCGGAACCTGCAGATGCTGCGCGAGGTTCATGATCCCGCCCGGGTAGCCGCTGATGACGACCATGACGGGGAACCGCTGCCGGCGGTACTGCTGCTGGAAGTACTGCGGCGGCAGATAGACGAAGCCGGGGTTGATGGCCCGCGTACGGCGGCCGATGATCCGCACGGACTCGATCTTGCCGACCCGGTTGGCGGGCCCCTTGGGCAGGCCGGTCACCCGGTCCAGCCCCTGGGGGCCGGCCGGCTGGATCAGCCCGCCCTTCATGTTCCCGACCGACGCGTACTGCCCGCCGCCCTGGCTCACGGCCACCGGCGGCGCCTTCTCGTTGTTGCCCAGCAACTCGTCCCAGTTGCCGTAGAACTCGAAGTTCGTATTCACGGCGAGCGCGAGCGCGCACACGATGGACACCTGGGTGACCACGATGGCGCCCAGCCGGCCCAGGACGGGTCCGATCCCGCGCCGCGACAGCCGGGGCCACAGCCACACCGTGGCGGCCACGCAGGCAACCGCCAGCACGATCACCGTGTATTCGAGCGACTGACTGGTCAGCCCCATGCGCCCACATCTCCCGTCACCCTCGGAAGGGTTCTTGCCTTCTTACGGCCGCCTAAGGCACAACGGGCGGCTCCGGACAATGGTCACCGGAGAAGACGGGCACACCTGCGCATCGGATACCTGAACGACTCAGTTCTTACTTACCTCTTGCCACATCGTTTCCGCGGCGTGATGTGCGAGCGCCCCCGAAGGGCTCCCGGAACCCCTCACACCCGCACAGGTCCAGACCAACTCCACAACTCCCCTTCCCACGCGGCCTCCACGCTCCGTCCCCGAGACCTGCCGTCACGGATGTGATATCCCGGCGCCGTGCCCCCGCGATGTCACGCCGGCCCCGGCCGAAACCCGACCCGACACCGGATCGCCCTGGATGGCCCCCGGATAGCCCACGGATGGCCCACCACACGAGCCGCGGGGTCCCACGATGAGGCCGCTCCCGGCCGCTACGCTTACGTATCCGTCCTGGTCAGGGACATGTCCGTGCTTCACGGACATACGCCGCACCGCACCCACCACACGCAAGAGAGGTTCGCCGATGGGCATTCGGAGTCTGCTGCGCAACGCTTTCGGTCGCTCCAAGGCGACCCGTGAAGAAACCGGCGCGGCACAGAACAGCGCCGCCCCGGAATCCGCGACCATCCCCGAGGCCCGCGAGGAGTCCACCCCGGCCGCGCCCGCCACGTCCCCCAAGCCGTCCGACAAGCCGGCCGGTAAGCCTGCCGAGGCCGAGGTCCCGGCCGCCCGCACGGCACCCGGGGAGCACCCGAGCCCCGAGCCGGCCCCGACGCCCACCCTGCCCGCCCAGGGCTCCCCGGTGGACCGCGCGGAGGCGCCCGTACGGGAGAACGAGGCAGCGCCCCGGGCCGAGGACGACGACAAGGCCGAGGCGCACGCCCCCGAGGCGGACGCCACCGCGCCCGACACCGCCGCCTCCGACCTCGTGAGCCAGGCTTTCGACAACCCGACCCCGGCCACCAAGCCGGAGCCGCAGGCGACCTCTGAGGCCGAGGACACCCCTGAGGTGGAGGCCACCGCTGAGGCGGAGGTGATCGCTGAGGCGGAGGTGATCGCTGAGGCGAAGGCGACCCCTGAGGTGGAGGCGATCGCCGAACCGGTGGCCTCGGTGGACGCCGGGACCGTGGCGTCCGAGGCGGAGGCCGACGAGCCGGCGGAGGCGGAGGCTGAGGCCAAGTCCGAGGCGGAGGCTGAGGCCGAGCCGACGACCAAGGCCGAGCCGGAGCCGGTGAGCGAGGTGACGCCGGAGCCGGTGCAGGACGCGACGCCGGAGCCGGCAGCCGAAACCCCGGCAGTCGAGCCCGACCCCGAGGCCAAGCCCGTCCCCGAGGCCGAGGCCACCCCGAAGGCGGAGGACGCGACGGAGGCGGAGGACGCGACCGACGTCGAGCCCGCCCCCAAGGCAGAGGACGCCCCGGAGGCCGAAGCGGCGCCCGAGGCCGAAGCGGCACCGAAGGCTGAAGCTGCGCCGGAGCCGGAGGCCGCGACCGTTCCGGAGGCGAAGGGAGTTCCGGAGGCGAAGGGAGTTCCCGCCGGCCTCCGCCCCCTCCACGCCGCCGCCGGCGCCACCCTGGAGAAGCACGGCCTCACCGCCCAGCGCGCCGTCGTCTACCTCGTCCTCGACCGCTCCGGCTCGATGCGCAACTACTACAAGGACGGCACGGTCCAGAACCTCGCCGAACAGGCCCTCGCCCTCTCCGCGCACTTCGACGACGAGCCCACCGTGCCCGTCGTCTTCTTCTCCACCGACATCGACGGCACCGCCGATCTGGACCTCACCAACTACGAGGGCCGCATCGAGGAACTGCACGCCGGCCTCGGCCACATGGGGCGTACGAACTACCACTGGGCCGTCAACGCCGTCGTCGACCACTACAAGAAGTCCGGTACCACCGCCCCGGCCTTCGTCATCTTCCAGACCGACGGCGCCCCGACCTCCAAGCCGGCCGCCGAAAAGGCACTCTGCGAAGCGGCGAAGCTGCCCATCTTCTGGCAGTTCATCGGCTTCGGCGACCCGGAGGCCAAGGGCTTCGACTTCCTCCGCAAGCTCGACGACCTGACCGTTCCGGAAAAGCGCGCGGTCGACAACGCTGGCTTCTTCCACGCCGGCCGCGACCCCCGCAGCCTCTCCCACGACGAGCTCTACCAGCAGCTGATGGTCGAGTTCCCCGAGTGGCTCACCGAGGCCCGTACCGCCAAGGTCCTCAAGGACGACTGACCCGTCCCTGTCCCCGTCCCCCTCACCCCCTCCGGCCCTGTTCCAGAAGCTCACCCACCGCTCCCGGGTCCTTACGGGCGGGGTGAAGCCGCGCGACGAGCGGGTGTCGTCGG
>NZ_JBEZMM010000061.1:0-40454 GCF_040652715.1 Streptomyces sp. NPDC048196
CCTCCACACCTACAACCACCACCGCAGCCACACCGCACTCGGCGGCAAGCCACCCATCAGCCGCGTGAACAACGCTCCAGGTCAATACACCTAGGTGCCCCGGCCCCGCCCCCTCAGGGCCCGCCGTCCCCCGGCCCCGACCGGCCATCCCGCCCCGGCCGGCCCCGCCCCTCACCTCCGCTTCAGCAGCAGCTCGACATTGCGGTCGCGGGCCGTGCCTGCCAGGTCCGTGCGGGCTTCCGGGGCGTTGAAGGACAGTTCGCGGTAGAGGGCGGCCAGGCCGGTCTGGGAGAGGTCGGTGAAGTCCGTGCGGTGCGGGGCGGCCGACTCGACGAGGGTGGCGATCAGCGACAGCGTGCCGTCGTGGTTGTCGACCAGCTCGATGACCCGGGCCAGCTGCGGGAAGTCGATGTGCGAGGCGGTGGAGACCTCCCAGAAGGTGCCGTGCGCGACGATCTCGTTCTTGTGGCTGTGGCCGTTGATCCAGCCGACGACCCGGGGGTGCGCGGCCAGCAGCTCGACCAGTTCGGCGCCGCCGTGCCGCTTCTCGTGCGGGTGGGCCGGGTCGGGCCGGGTGTTGGTCATGGTCTTGCCGGTGTGGTGGCTGAAGACCAGGACGTGCGCCTTCTCGCCCCGGTCGTTCGCCTTCAGGGTCCGCTCCAGCCAGCGCAGTTGGGTCTCGCCGATCGAGCCGGTGTAGTGGCCGCCCGGGTCCGTGGTGTCCAGGCTGATGCCCAGTACGTCGTCGGAGACCCGGAAGGTGTAGTAGAGGCGGTTCTCCTCCAGGGCCGCGGCGGTGTAGCCGTGGCCGTGCGGGCCGTGGCCGGTGTGCGCCGGGTCGAGGTGGGCGCGGAGGTACTCGGCACGGGTGAAGGGGGCGCGGCGCTCGTCGGGGGTGACCGTCCTGGCCTGCTTCGCGTGCGCCTTCAGCAGCCGCTTGAAGTCCGCGCCCTTGGGGTCGAGGCCGTCCTTGACGGCCTTCCAGACCTTGGCGGCCTCGGCGGCGGGCAGCGTCTCCAGTTTGCGGTGCCCGGTGGCGATCTCCGTCCAGAACGGGTCGCCGGGGGCGTAGCAGCCGCCGGGCAGCGAGTCGTGGTTGCCGACCGTGGAGTACCACGGCAGCCGCAGCCCGGGGCTGTGGACGGTGCGGATCGCCGCGTCGAGGAAGCCGTGCAGGCGCGGGAAGCCGAGCTTCTTGTCGGCGTCGTGCAGCGGGCTGTCCGGCTGCCAGTAGAGGGTGAGCCCGCTGTCCTGGACGCCTTCGTAGCGGCGCGGGTCGCCGGAGTTGGGGGTGATCCGGCCGCCGCTCATCGCGGTGAGGAACCACTCCAGTTCCAGCTTGGAGTTGTTGTCGGTGTTGTCGCCGGTGGTCATCACGAACGCCAGCGGCGCGCCGGTGGCCGGCCCGCCCGGCAGGGCGTTGACCCGCTCGATCAGCGAGACGACCCCGGCCACGGACAGCGCCTCCTGCGGCCGCCAGGCGCTGGCCGTCTGGGCGCGCAGGTACTCGTAGCGCAGCGGGTTCTGGACGTCGACCAGGTGGAGGTCGGTGAGCTGTACGAACGACGCCAGGGCGGTCCGGCGCCGCTCGCGTCCGCCGTGGGCGCCGGCCAGCTCGGTGCGGACCACCCGGCCCCAGCCGGGCCCGTCGGCCAGCCGCCGGTACCCTCCCCTCCCGCGCGGGGTGGCCACGCCGCCGAGGGTGGTGCCCTTGGTGTACGGGACGCGCGGGACGGCCGGGGCCTCCACGGCGATCGGTGCGGCCGGGGCCGGCCCCGGGGTGACGGTGGTGGCGGCCTGGGCGGCCCGGTCGGGGCCGATGCCGAGGGTGAGGCCGAGTCCGGTCGCGGCGCCGGCGGCTCCGGTGGCGGCGAGGAACGTGCGGCGGTCGATACTGGCGGTGGCGGACCGGATGCGGGACATGCGCGGGCTCCCCGGGTGCGAACGCGAAGGCGGCCGGGACCGGTGACCGGCGGGGTGGGACTCCCCGCGGCCCTCCGGCGGCACAACTGCCCTGTCACCAGGGATGGTTGGCAGCGGGAATGACCTGCGCGTGAACGCCACCGCAACGCCGGGAACGCATCACCGCACAGGGATCTGCCGGTCACGGAACCGCCACGGGCCCCTGTCCGGGGGTGCGACCGCCGGCCACCGCGCGTTCACCGCGCGGGGTATCACCGTCCGGCGCCGCCACGCAGCGCAGGTGATCGTCACCGTGCGTGAGCACCGGACCCGCCCCGCGTGCCGCACGCTGGGTAGTCGCATACGCACCGCGCGGTGCGTATGCGTTCCGTCACGCTCCCCGTCCCTCCACCGCCACAGAATGGAATGGATTGGACAAGGCGACGGGTGTCACACACATGATGGAGGCACTACTGAGCAGGTGTTCCGAACAGACACCTAAGTCAGGTCAGAAAGAAGGAGTCCCATGAGGGTCGGAATCGTCGGAGCCACCGGACAGGTCGGCGGCGTGATGCGGGGCATTCTCGCCGAGCGGAACTTCCCGGTCGAGCAGCTGCGGCTGTTCGCTTCGGCCCGGTCCGCCGGACGGACGCTGCCGTGGCAGGACACCGAGATCACGATCGAGGACGCGGCGACCGCCGACTACTCGGGGCTGGACATCGTCCTCTTCTCGGCCGGCGGTGCGACGTCCAAGGCGCTGGCGGAGAAGGTCGCCGCCGCCGGTCCCGTGGTGATCGACAACTCCTCGGCCTGGCGTCGTGACCCCGAGGTGCCGCTGGTCGTCTCCGAGGTCAACCCGCAGGCGATCACCGACCGCCCCAAGGGCATCATCGCCAACCCGAACTGCACGACGATGGCCGCCATGCCCGTGCTGCGCCCGCTGCACGACGAGGCCGGCCTGGTCTCGCTGGTCGTCGCGACGTACCAGGCGGTGTCCGGCAGCGGCCTGGCGGGTGTGGAGGAGCTGGACGGGCAGGTCCGCAAGGTCATCGACCAGGACGCCACCAAGCTCACCCACGACGGCTCGGCGGTGGAGTTCCCCGAGCCGGACAAGTACGTCCGTCCGATCGCCTTCAACGTGCTGCCGATGGCCGGCTCGATCGTCGACGACGGTCTGGGCGAGACCGACGAGGAGCAGAAGCTCCGCAACGAGAGCCGCAAGATCCTGGAGATCCCGGACCTGAAGGTGTCCGGCACCTGCGTCCGCGTCCCGGTCTTCACCGGCCATTCGCTGCAGATCAACGCCCGTTTCGCGCGGCCGCTCAGCCCGGCCCGGGCGCAGGAGCTGCTGGCCGGCGCCCCCGGTGTGACCCTCTCCGAGGTCCCCACCCCGCTCCAGGCCGCCGGACAGGACGCGTCCTTCGTGGGCCGGATCCGCGCCGACGAGACCGTCGAGAACGGCCTGGCGCTGTTCGTCTCCAACGACAACCTCCGCAAGGGCGCGGCGCTGAACGCCGTGCAGATCGCGGAGCTGGTCGCCGCGGAGCTGCGCGGCTGACCCGCCTGCTCGCGGGCCGGGGCCCGTACGGAGTTCTCACCCTCCGTACGGGCCCCGGCCCGTTGCGTTGCCCGGGTCGCTTCGCCCCCGGGGCGGGTCAGCCGCGCCGCACCTCGAACTGGAAGCACCCGTACTCCACGGCCCGGACGTGCACCAGCGCCACTTCCGGGTCGGCGAACGCCTCGGCCAGGGCGGCGTCGAAGCCCGCCGTGGCGTCCTCGGGGATCTCGAAGAGCCGCCCGCCGACGATCCGCCCGGCCTGGTCGTAGCGGCGCAGGGTGCGCAGGGCGCCGGGCCGGTCGAAGGGGTACCGGTCCGCGCCGGGGTCCGGGCCCTGGCACTCCTCCGCGTGCAGAAACACCGGCCCCTGCTCGTCGTACGCCCCGGGCCGGGCCCCGGTCTCCGCGGCCCACCGCCGCAACGGCGCGTACGACACCAGCGCCACCCGCTCCCCGGCCCGGATCCCGCGCAGACAGCACCGCAGCGGACTGCCGACACAGTCCACGGGGACGCCGTCCTCCCGGGCGGTGTACGGCTCGACGGCCCGCCCGGCGTCATCGGTCACGCGGAGTTCCTTCAGCGCGGCGGGCGGGACGGGCAGCAGGGTGTAGGTCGTCATGCGTCCACGGTCCCCCGCCGCATGCGCCCGGCACTGGCGGGTATCGGACGACGTGGTCCGCGGCGGCCGGAGCGGACGTGGTGCGGAGCGGACGCGGTCCGCCGCGGTCAGAGCGCCAGATGCCGCCGGAGCGCGACGTCGATCTCCGCCATGCGCCGGCGGGGCACCGAGCCGATGTGGCGGAGCAGCCGGGCCACGGGCTCGTGGTCGACCAGGTAGATGTCACCACGCCTCATCGGAGATGCCGTCCCCCGCAAACCGATCCCAGAACGCGGCGTCCTCGCTCGCCTCCCATTCGGCGAATGCGGCGTCATAGTCGGCCGCCAGCCAGGAGGCGCGAAGCAGCTCGATGGCGGCGTGTAGCGCGGCCGACCGGGACCCCGCCTCCGTCCGGGCGGCGTACTCGTCGACGAAGGCGACGTCCTCCGGCGGAAGACTCACACTGACCTCCCCACCCTCGACGCTACCGAGCGTAGCCACACCCTCGCCACCCCGATGCATACCCATCCGGCACCTCAGCCCCACGTGGAAGGATGGCCGAAGAGTCCGATGCGTTGATCAATGCGAAGGAGATGAACGGGTGCCTGGCACGAATCTGACCCGCGACGAGGCGCAGCAGCGGGCGCAGCTGCTGAGTGTGGACGGGTACGAGATCGATCTCGATCTCTCCGGCGCGCAGGAGGGTGGTACGTACCGGTCCACGACCACGGTGCGGTTCGACGTCGCCCGGGCGGGCGCGGACTCGTTCATCGATCTGGTGGCGCCGACCGTGCACAAGGTGGCGCTCAACGGCGAGCTGCTGGACCCGGCCTCGGTGTTCGAGGACTCGCGGATCGTGCTGCCGGGGCTGCGGGCCGGCCGCAACGAGCTGACCGTGGTCGCGGACTGCGCCTACACCAACACGGGCGAGGGCCTGCACCGGTTCGTCGACCCGGTGGACCAGCAGGCGTACCTGTACACGCAGTTCGAGGTGCCGGACGCCCGGCGGGTGTTCGCCTCGTTCGAGCAACCGGACCTGAAGGCCACGTTCCAGTTCACCGTGAAGGCCCCGGAGGGCTGGACGGTGATCTCGAACTCGCCGACGCCGGAACCGGCCGACAACATCTGGCGGTTCGAGCCGACGCCGCGGATCTCGACGTACGTCACCGCGCTGATCGTGGGCCCGTACCACAGCGTGCACAGCACGTACCAGAAGGACGGGCGGACCGTGCCGCTGGGCATCTACTGCCGTCCGTCGCTGGCCGAGCACCTCGACGCGGACGCGATCTTCGAGGTCACCCGGCAGGGCTTCGACTGGTTCCAGGAGAAGTTCGACTACGCGTACCCGTTCGCGAAGTACGACCAGCTCTTCGTGCCGGAGTTCAACGCCGGCGCGATGGAGAACGCGGGCGCGGTGACCATCCGCGACCAGTACGTCTTCCGCTCGAAGGTGACCGACGCGGCCTACGAGGTGCGCGCCGAGACGATTCTGCACGAGCTGGCGCACATGTGGTTCGGCGACCTGGTCACCATGGAGTGGTGGAACGACCTGTGGCTGAACGAGTCGTTCGCCACCTACACGTCGATCGCCTGCCAGGCGTACGCACCGGGCTCGAAGTGGCCGCACTCGTGGACCACGTTCGCCAACTCCATGAAGACCTGGGCGTACCGGCAGGACCAGCTGCCGTCCACCCACCCGATCATGGCCGAGATCCGTGATCTGGACGACGTGCTGGTGAACTTCGACGGGATCACGTACGCGAAGGGCGCCTCGGTCCTGAAGCAGCTGGTCGCGTACGTCGGGATGGAGGAGTTCTTCAAGGGCGTACAGGCCTACTTCAAGCGGCACGCCTACGGCAACACCCGGCTGAGCGATCTGCTGGGCGCGCTGGAGGAGACCTCCGGCCGGGACCTCGCGACCTGGTCGAAGAAGTGGCTGGAGACCGCGGGGATCAACATCCTGCGGCCGGAGATCGAGGTGGGCGCGGACGGCGTGATCACCTCGTTCGCGGTCCGCCAGGAGGCCCCGGCGCTGCCGACCGGCGCCAAGGGCGAGCCGGTGCTCCGGCCGCACCGGATCGCGATCGGCGCCTACGAGCTGGACGGCTCCGGCAAGCTGGTCCGCACCGAGCGGATCGAGCTGGACGTGGACGGCGAACTGACCGCCGTCCCGCAGCTGGTGGGCAAGCGGCGCCCGGCCGTGGTCCTGCTCAACGACGACGACCTGTCGTACGCGAAGGTGCGGCTCGACGAGGAGTCGCTGAAGGTGGTCACCGAGCACCTCGGGGACTTCACCGAGTCGCTGCCGCGGGCGCTGTCGTGGGCGTCGGCGTGGGACATGACGCGGGACGGCGAACTGGCCACCCGTGACTATCTGTCGCTGGTCCTGTCGGGCGTCGGCAAGGAGTCCGACATCGGCGTGGTGCAGTCGCTGCACCGCCAGGTGAAGCTGGCGCTGGACCTGTACGCGGCGCCGGAGTGGCGCGAGACGGGTCTGGCGGCCTGGACCGAGGCGGCGCTCGCTCACCTGCGGGCGGCCGAGCCGGGCAGCGACCACCAGCTGGCGTGGGCCCGGGCGTTCGCCGCGGCGGCGCGCACGGACGAGCAGCTCGCCCTGTTGCAGGGTCTGCTGGACGGTAGCGAGGAGGTCCCCGGGCTGGCCGTGGACACCGAGCTGCGCTGGTCGCTGCTGCACCGGCTGGCGGCGACCGGCCGGGCGGACGAGAAGGCGATCGCGGCGGAGCTGGAGCGGGACCGGACGTCGGCGGGCGAGCGGTACGCCGCTTCGGCGCGCGCGGCGCGGCCGACGGCGGAGGCGAAGGCCGAGGCCTGGGCGTCGGTCGTGGAGTCGGACAAGCTGCCCAACGCCGTGCAGGAGGCCGTCATCGGCGGCTTCGTGCAGACTGACCAGCGGGAGCTGCTGGCGCCGTACACCATGAAGTACTTCGCCGCGGTGAAGGAGATCTGGGAGGCCCGCAGCCACGAGATGGCCCAGCAGATCGCGGTCGGCCTCTACCCGTCGCTGCACGTCTCGCAGGAGACGCTGGACGCCACGGACGCCTGGCTGGACGCGGCCGAGCCGAGCCCGGCGCTGCGCCGGCTGGTCACCGAGTCCCGGGCCGGGATCGAGCGGGCGCTGAAGGCCCAGGCGGCGGACGCGGCGGCCGGCGCGGCGTAACCGGCCGGAGCCACCAACCGATGCCTCCAACTCCCCCTAGTGTGCGGGAGTTGGAGGCACAGCGGTGGGAACGCCCGGTGGACGGCGCCCGTTTGCGCTGCCGTCCGCCGGGCGGGCCGTGGCCACCGGGCCCGTTCCCCTCCTGCGGGCCCGGTGGGCGGAAGAGGTGCGGCTCAGCCGTTGAGCGCGTCGAAGCGGCGGCCGAGCTCGGCGCGGCCGGCCTCGGTGAGGCTGCCGTGCACGCGCATGCGGGCGAGGCCGCCGTCGGGGAAGACGTCCAGGCGGATGTGGGTGGCCGTCACCGTCTGCGGCAGCTTGAAGCGGTGCGGGGTGTCCGGCTGGAGCTTGGTCTTCGGCAGGATCTCGAACCAGGAGGACTCGTCGGCCGGGTCGCCGTCGCAGCCCGACAGGGCGGCCCAGCCCGCGGAGTTGCCCTTGAGGTACGCGGTGTCGATCTCCACCGCGCGTATCTCGCCCTGTGCGGCGAGGCGGAAGCGCACCCAGTCGTTGGTGCCCTTGACCCGGCGGCGGCGGTTCTCCCAGCCGTCGTCCATCTTGCGGGACAGGTCGGGCTGGATGATCTGGGTGGGCGAGGAGTAGAAGCGGTCCGAGGCGTCCTCGACGGTGCCGCCGTGCATCACGGAGGCCAGATCGAGCGTGCCGAGCACGTCCAGCCACTCCGGGTCCGGTACGACCTCGCCGTGGACCCGGAGGCGGGCTATGCCGCCGTCGGGGTGCTGCTTGAGGCGGAGGTGGGTGAAGCGGCGCTCGACGCCGACCTCGAAGCCGTTGGCGGCGTGCCCGCGGACGGGGGTGCGCGGGACGAGCTCCTCCCACTTCACGTCGGGGGCGAGCAGGTCCTCGGGGCCGGGGCTGCCGGGGAGCGAGGTGGCCTCGACGGTGACCTGCTGGGGGTAGTTGCCGCGGAAGTGGGCGGTGTCGACGATGATGCCGCGGATCACGCCGGGGGCGGCGAGGCGGATCAGCGCCCAGTCGTGCTCGTCGTCGGTCGGGAAGGGGTGGTCGCCGTCGGCTCCGCGCCGGCGCCGGGTCTCCCAGCCGTCCATGATCTTGCCCTTGTGGCCGAAGTGCTCGGGGTCGAAGACCGCCGGGGTGGATTTCAGCAGGTTCTCGCGCTCGGCGAAGAACTCGTCGTTCGCGGCGATCACGCCGGCGCCGAAGCGGCGGTCGGCGAGGTCGACGAGCGAGGTGAAGGCGAAGTCGCCGCCGCGGTAGTCGGCGTACGGGTCGCCGCCGGCGTACGGCTGGGCGTCGTTGGCGTGCGGATCAGTGGAGTGGGCGGCCGGGGTGGCGGTCATCATTGCCCTTCGTGGTCGTCAAGGTGCGGACCACTCCACGGTCGCAGCGGCCACTCCACAGGTCCATCGAAAGTTTTTGAGGAATATATTCAGCTCGGCTGAATGGTCTGGGTGTGCCATCCGGAACCATGGCCGCCCGCCTCGCCCGGTGCCTGGTCGACCGCCGCCTGGCGCAGCGCGGCCAGCACCCGGGCCAGCCCCGGCGCCCCTTCGGAGCCGCGCCGGACGGCGGCGACGACATGGCGGCGCGGCTGGTCCCCGGAGAGCACCCGCAGCGCGACCCCGGGGCCGGGCCCGCCCCCTTCCCGTTCACCGGGGCCGCCCCGCTCCAGGGCGCCAATGCCGCCCGCCATCGCCATCCGGGGCACCAGCGCGACCCCCATCCCTGCCGCGACCATCGCCCAGATCGCGTTCCAGTCGGCCGCGGCGTGCGCCCGCTCGGGCACGAATCCGGCGTTCTCGCAGGCGGTGGTGGTGATCTGGGACCAGGGCCCGCTGCTGCCGAAGATCCACGGCTCGCCCGCCAGGTCGGCGAGGCGCAGCCCGGGCTCGCCGGCCAGCGGATGCCCGGCCGGCAGCGCCACGTCCAGCGGGTCGGCGAGCAGCGCGACCCGGCTGAACTTGGGATCGCGCGGGGTGGGCGCGTGCGCCGCCAGTGAGAGCGCCAGGTCGACGCTGCCCTCCGCCAGCAGCTCGTACGCGGCCTCGGCCTCCGCCTCCCGTACGACGACCGACAGTCCCGGATGCGTACGGCGCAGCTCCTGGACGGCGGGGACCACCAGCGCGGGGATGGCGGTGGAGAAGGCCCCGACCCGCACCTGTCCGGCGTCGCCCTGGAGGTAGCCGAGCAACTCCGCGTCGGCGCGCTCCAGTTGGGCGAAGACCGCTTCGGCGTGCCGCAGCACCAGCTGGGCGGCGCCGGTCAGCCGCACCCGTCGGCCGTGCGCCTCCAGGAGCGTCACTCCGAGCGCCTTGGCCAGCCCGGTCAGCTGCTGGGAGACCGCCGAGGGCGTCATGTGCAGCGCCTCGGCGGTCGCGGTGACCGTGCCCTGCTCCTGGAGGGTCCGCAGGATCCGCAGCTTCTTGATGTCCCAGTCGGCCATGCCGGCAGCGTACGCAGTCAGCGGCGGCCGCCGGCACCGAGCGCGACGCCCGCGACGATCAGGACCATGCAGAGCAGTTGCACGGGCGTCACGGCCTCACTCAGAACGGCGAACGACAGCAGCGCGACGCAGACCGGCTGGAGGTAGTAGACGACCCCGGCCCGCGCGGCGCCTATCAGGGCGATGGCCTTGTTCCAGGTGAAGTAGGCGACGGCGGACGAGAAGACGCCTATGTAGAGCAGCGGTCCGACGGTCTGCGCGGTGGGTGCGAAGCCGCCCTCCGCGGCGAGGCTGACGCCGTACGCGGGCAGCAGCATCGCGGCGCCGAGCGCGAACGTCATGAAGAGGAACGACATCCCGCCGATCCCCTCGGCGCGGCGGCGCAGCAGGACGCTGTAGCCGGCGAAGGTGGCCGTCGCGGCGAGCATCCACAGGTCGCCGCCGGCGAAGTCGAGACCGAGGACGGCGGCCGGCGAGCCCTTGCCGACCAGCGTCACCACGCCGGCCAGCGCGAGGGCCATCCCGGCGGCCCGCCGCCCGCCGAGCCGTTCCCCGCCGCGGGCGAACAGGGCGATCAGCACCGGCGAGGCGGCCGCGATCATGGCCATGTTGGTGGCCGAGGTGGAGCGTCCCGCTTGGTAGATGAGGGTGTTGAAGAGGGTGACTCCGAGCAGCGCGGCCAGCGTGAGGAAGCCGAGGTGGCGGCGGATGACCGGCCACTCGCGGCGGACCCGGCCGGCGGCGAACGGCGCGACCGCGAGCAGCGCGATGACCCACCGCCAGAAGGCGGTCTGGACGGGCGGGACGGTGTCGTGCAGGGCGCGGGCGATGACGAAGTTGCCGGACCAGACGACGGTCGCCGTCAGGGCGAGCGCCAGCCCGGCTCCCTGCGCGGACAGCGGCGTGCGACGGTCGCGGACCCGTTCCAGAACTGCCACGGTTTCCTCTCCTCGGGGGTGGTGGATCTCCACCGTGACAGCCCCAGAACCATCAGGTCCATCGAATATTTCCCAGCACTCCTTGCAGAAAATCTGAAAGGTTTGCCTCGCCCAGGGCCCCGGCCCTCGTCCCTCGACCGGCTCGCCTCAGCGGCGGGCCTCGCGGCGGGCGCGGATGGCCGCCTGCCGCTCCTCGAACTTGCGGGCCTGGCCGTCGAGGCCGTCCATGAAGAGCCCCAGCTCCTCCTGGGCCGCCAGACCGGCCGGCCCCAGGCCGCCGATCTCCAGCACCTTCAGGAAGCGCAGGACGGGCTGCAGCACGTCGTCGTGGTGGATCCGGAGGTTGTAGATCCCGCCGAGGGCCATCCGGGCGGCGGCCCGCTCGAAGCCGGGGATGCCGTGGCCGGGCATCCGGAAGCCGGTGACCACGTCCCGTACCGCGCACATGGTCTGGTCGGGGGCCATCTCGAAGGCCGCCCCGAGCAGGTTGCGGTAGAAGAGCATGTGCAGGTTCTCGTCGGCGGCGATCCGGGCCAGCATCCGGTCGCAGACCGGGTCACCGGAGTGGTGGCCGGTGTTGCGGTGCGAGATCCGGGTGGCCAGCTCCTGGAAGGCGACGTAGGCCACCGAGTGCAGCATGCTGTGCGAGTTGTCGGCCTCGAAGCCCTCCGACATGTGGGCCATGCGGAACCGCTCCAGCTCGTCCGGGTCGACGGCCCGGCTGGTGAGCAGGTAGTCGCGCATCACGATGCCGTGCCGGCCCTCCTCGGCGGTCCAGCGGTGCACCCAGGTGCCCCAGGCGCCGTCGCGCCCGAAGAGGGTGGCGATCTCGTGGTGGTAGCTGGGGAGGTTGTCCTCGGTGAGGAGGTTGACCACCAGGGCGGTCCGGCCGATGTCGCTGACCTTGGACTGCTCGGGCGCCCATGCCTCGCCGTCCTCCAGCACACCGGGGAAGTTCCGGCCGTCGCTCCAGGGGACGTACTGGTGGGGCATCCACTCCTTGGCGACCTTCAGGTGCCGGTTGAGCTCCTTCTCGACGACCTCTTCGAGTGCGTAGAGAAGCTTGGCGTCGCTCCACGCGGCCTGGCCGAGCTCTCCGTTGTGGGCGGGGGCAATGGTCACGGGGAACTCCTGGGGACGATGAGCTACGGGACCGTAGGTTGAACCTACGGCTGCGTAGGTTACGTCATCGTAGGTGTGCTCCGGTTAAGTGATCCGTTCGCGCAAATCGGCCGAAAATTGCGCGATAGCCGCCTCGCAACCCGTTTTTCACCTGCGGAAATAGCCGGGTACGACAAAGGGCGCCACTCGGTTGTTGTCACCGAGCGGCGCCCTGGAAGGTCGCCGGGGCCCGTGCGGGCCCGGGGGTACGGCCGGGGCTCAGCCCTGGGACTTCGTCTTGCGGGACTTGTCGGTCAGCATGACCAGTCCGGCGATGACGAGGAAGATCACGATGGGGGCAGCGACATAAAGGCCGAGCGTCTGGGCGACGTTCAGACCGGGACCCGGGTCGTCACCATCGTCGCGGGTGAGCGCAAACGCGGGGGACGACATCAGCAGCATCAGCGCGGTGCCGGCAGTGACGGTTCCGGCGCGCAGGGCATTCTTCTTGACCTTGTTGCTCACGAACATCAACGTATCGGACGCCCCGCCGCCCCGCGCGCCCGGGGTGGGCATCGGCAACGCAGCGGCTCCCCCGGCCCCGGCTGCGGCGCCGGGTGACGGCGGCGACGGCAACGGCAACGGCAACGGCAACGGCCCGGCGGCAACCCGGCTACCGCTTGCCGTCGGCCAGTTCGCGCATCAAGGCGTGCAGCCGTGGGGAGGCGGCCAGCTCCTCCAGGGTCTGCGGCCGTCCGTCCGGACCGGCCACCGGCAGCCGCCAGTTCGGGTATTCCTCCCAGGTGCCCGGGAGGTTCTGCGGGCGCCGGTCCCCCACCGCGTCCGGCAGCCAGACCCCGACCAGCTGCGCCGGGGTGCGCAGCAGGAAGCGGTGCACGGCCTTGACGACCGCCTCCTCGTCGCCGGTGCCCTCGGGCAGCAGGCCGCGGCGGGTCAGCTCCCCGAACCAGGCGGCGAGCTCGCACTTCGCGCGGGACCGTTCGCGCTCCGGGGGCCCGGCGAGCAGGCCGAGCCGTTCGCGCAGGGCGAGGTCGTCGCCGGTCAGCCGGGCCGCGGTGCTGGGCAGGTCGTGGGTGGTGACGGTGGCGAGGCAGTCGCCGCGCCACTCGTCGGGGGCCAGGATGCGGGCCTCGCCGCCGGTCGCCGGGTCCACACCGGCGTAGTCCCGCTCGAACCACAGGACCGAGGTGCCGAGGACGCCCCGCTCGGCGAGCGCCTCGCGCACGCCCGGTTCGACGGTGCCCAGGTCCTCGCCGATCACCGCGGCGCCGGCCCGGTGCGCCTCCAGGGCCAGTACCGAGAGCATCGCCTCCCCGTCGTAGCGCACGTAGGCGCCCTCGGTCGGCGGCCGGCCCTCGGGGACCCACCACAGCCGGAACAGTCCCATGACGTGGTCGATGCGCAGGGCGCCGGCGTGCCGCAGCAGTCCGCGCAGCAGCTCGCGGTAGGGGGCGTAGCCGGTGGCGGCCAGCGCGTCCGGGCGCCACGGCGGCAGGCCCCAGTCCTGCCCGCGGGCGTTGAAGGCGTCCGGCGGCGCCCCGATGGACATCCCGGCGGCGAACGCGTCCTGCTGGGCCCAGGTGTCGGCGCCGGAGGGGTGCACGCCGACGGCGAGGTCGTGCACCAGCCCGACGGGCATCCCGGCCTCCTCGGCGGCCCGTTGGGCGGCGGCGAGCTGCTGGTCGGTGAACCAGGCGAGCCGGCAGTGGAAGTCGATCCGGTCCATCAGCCGCGGCCGCAGCCGGGCGGTGTCGGCGGACCGGGGGTCGCGCAGCCCGGCCGGCCAGGTCCGCCAGTCGGGGCCGTGCCGCTCGGCGAGCGCGTACCAGGTGGCGTGGTCCTCCAGCGCCCGGCCCTGCTCGGCGAGGAAGTCGCAGTACGCGGCCCGCCGGCCCGGTGAGAGCGGGAGGGCACAGAGCAGCTCCAGGGCCTCGCGCTTGAGCTCCCAGACCGCGTCCCGGTCGATCAGCGCGCCCCGTTCCAGTACGCCGTCGCGCAGTGCGTGGGCCCGCGCGGCCAGCTCGTCGGCGCGTAACCGGGCGGCGCCGGTCAGCTGGGCGTACTCCGGGATCTGCTCGATCCGCAGGTGGACCGGGTCGGGGAAGCGGCGCGAGGAGGGGCGGTAGGGCGAGGGGTCGGTGGGTGGGCCGGGGACGGCCGCGTGCAGCGGGTTGAGCTGGACGAATCCGCTGCCCAGGGCGCGGCCGGACCAGGCGGCGAGATCGGCGAGGTCGCCGAGGTCGCCCATGCCCCAGGAGTGCCGGGACAGCAGGGAGTACAGCTGCACCAGGAAACCGTGACTACGGGCGGGTGGTGCGGGCACCCGATCGGGAGCGACGATCAGCCGGGCGCGGGCGGCGCGGCCGTCGGGCGCCTCGGCGTGCAGGGTGTGCAGGCCCAGCGGCAGCCGGGCGAGCGCCGGTCCGGCGCCCTCGTGCGGCCCGCCGTGGGGCTGGTGCGGTACGTCGTGGAACTGCCCGTCCTCGGCCTCCACCCGCAGGGCGGTGCCTTCGGGGAGGCCGGTGAGGTCGGGCGGCCGGCCCGGGCGGGCGACGACGGAAGGGGGGAGCAGGGCGCGGCCCGCGGTGTCCTCGTACGCGGCGAGTGCGGCGCGTACGGCGTGCGGGGTCGAGGCGTCGACCCCCAGTGCGGCGAGCACGGCGACGACGGTGTCGTCGGTGATCTGGACGCTTCTGCCCGGTGCCGGTTCGTACGACGTGGCGACGCCGTGCAACCGGGCGAGCCGCGCGCGGCCCATGGGTCGTCAGACCTCCATGGACTCCGTCCCCAGGCCGGCGGCTGTCGGCTCGCTGGTCAGCGGCAGCTCGGCGGCGATCGGGACCTCGCTGGTCAGGGGCGCGGCGTCGGCGAGCGGCGGCTCGCTGGTGAGGGGCGGCTCGGCGAAGCTGTAGGAGCCGGAGCCGTCGAGGCCGGAATCGGGGTCGGAGACCCCGGCGAACAGATCGCGCTCCACGGTCGCACCTCCCGGTTTGGAGGACAGGGCGTCGAGGAGCAGCTGAGCGGATGCGGCCACGAGGGCCTCCCGTTCATCGGTAGTGGGACACGTGGGCCCTACCCAGTCGGCACGATCGCAGACGCAATCTCCCACGAAACGTGACTCACGTCACAGTATGCCGTACGCAGGCGATTTCCCCGCGCACGCCGCCGCGGTGCGCGAAGAACGCGGTGCGAGCGGGCCCGGCGCAGGAAGTTCTGCGGACCGGCGACCCTTGCGGATCCGTCCCGCGGCAGCCGCCGTGACCGGCCCGGAGCCGCCCGTCCCAGGCCCCCGCCATCGCCCGGTTGACACCCTCACCGCCACAATGGTGGGCTCACGGCCGAAGGTCTGTCCGAACGGACCTCGGCGGGGGAGACCAGCGGATTGTTCAGGGGACATACGGGGGGCCGGCGCGAGCCGGCGAGCAGCGGACGCGGACGAGGAGCAGCCGTGCGAGGCCGGGGCGTGTGGGGCGTCGGAAGAATCGGTAGGAACGGCAGGGGGAGCGGCGCGGGCACCCGGGCACGGGTGGCGGGGACCACCGCACTGGCCGCCGCCGTCATCGGGGGCCTGCTCGGCGGGGTGCCCAGCGCCCAGGCGGCGCCGGCCGACCCGGCCGTCGGCAGTCCCGACCAGCCGGACCGGCCGGCCGGGGCGGGGCAGCTGCCCGCCGTCTGGCCGCGCCCGCAGTCGCTGCGCGAGCTCGGCGACCCGGTCCCGCTCGGCGACGCGGCCGTGGTGGTCGCCGCCCCCGGCACCGACCCCTACGCACTGGACGTGGTGCGCGGTCTGCTGCGGGACGCCGGGGTGCGCACGGTGCACCAGGTCGCGCCCGGTGAGCGGCTGCCCGCGGCCGGGCCGGTGATCCGGATCGGCGGCGCCCAGGCCGAGGACGCCCTGCGGGCCCTGCGCGCACCGGCCCGCGGCGACCTACCCGCCGGCGGCTACCGCCTCGCCGTGGGCCAGGTCGACGGCCGCGACACGGTGGCGCTGGACGGCGTCGCCCCGGACGGCCTCTTCCACGCCGCGCAGACCCTCCGGCAGCTCGTCACGGACGGTACGGGCGGCCACCGGCAGCTGGCGTCCGTGGTCGTGCGGGACTGGCCCGGCACGGCCGTGCGCGGCACCACGGAGGGCTTCTTCGGGCAGCCGTGGAGCCAGGCGCAGCGCCTGGCCCAGCTGGACTTCATGGGCCGCACCAAACAGAACCGCTATCTGTACGCGCCCGGCGACGACCCGTACCGCCAGGCGCGCTGGCGCGACCCGTACCCGGCGGAGGAGCGCGCCGCGTTCCGGACGCTGGCCGAGCGGGCCCGCGCCAACCACGTCACGCTCGGCTGGGCCCTCGCCCCCGGGCAGGCGCTGTGCTTCTCCTCACAGGAGGACCTGCGGGCGCTGCGCCGCAAGGTGGACGCGATGTGGGCACTGGGCGTGCGTTCCTTCCAGCTCCAGTTCCAGGACGTCGCCTACGACGAATGGCACTGCGGCGCCGACGAGGACGCCTTCGGCACCGGGCCGGGGGCCGCCGCCCGGGCCCAGGCCAAGGTCGCGAACGCGCTCGCCGACCACCTCCACGAACGGCACCCGGACGCCGCGCCGCTGTCGCTGATGCCGACGGAGTACTACCAGAACGGCTCGACGGCGTACCGCGACGCGCTCGCCGAGGCGCTCGGCGGCCGGGTCGAGGTGGCCTGGACCGGCGTCGGCGTGGTCCCGCGGACCATCACCGGCGGGGAGCTGGTGACCGCCCGCCAGGCGTTCGGCCACCCCCTGGTGACCATGGACAACTACCCGGTCAACGACTACGCCCAGGACCGGATCTTCCTCGGCCCGTACCGGGGCCGCGAACCGGCCGTGGCCACCGGGTCGGCGGCGCTGCTCGCCAACGCGATGGAACAGCCGCTGGCGTCCCGCATCCCGCTGTTCACCGCCGCCGACTACGCCTGGAACCCGCGCGCCTACCAGCCGGCGGAATCCTGGGACGCGGCCATCGACGACCTGGCGGGCGGCGCCCCGCGGGGCCGGGCGGCGCTGCGCGCCCTGGCCGGGAACGCCGCGTCCTCGCTGCTGAACACGAGCGAGTCCGGCTATCTGCGGCCGCTGATCGACCGCTTCTGGGAGACCCGCGAGACCGCGGTCAACACCGGCCGGCCGGGCGACGACGCGGACTACGCCAAGGCGGCGAAGGCGCTGCGGGCGGCCTTCCACACCATGAGCACCGCACCCGACGACCTCCGTTCCGACCTGGCCGCCGAAGTCCGGCCCTGGGCCGCACAGTTGGCCCGCTACGGACAGGCCGGCGAGCAGGCCGTGGACACGCTCCTGGCGCAGGCCCGGGACGACGGGGACGCCGCCTGGTCGGCACAGCGGGAGGTGCAGCGACTGCGCAAGGAGATCGCGCACAGCCCGGCGACCGTCGGCAAGGGGGTGCTCGCCCCGTTCCTGGACCGGGCGATGACCGAGGCCGACGCCTGGACCGGCGCCCGGCGCGACACCCCGCGCCCCGATGAGGGCGCCGACCCGACCGCGCTGACCGTGCCGTTCGGCCGGGTCCGCCCGCTGGCCGCGGTCACCGCACTGACCGAGCCCGGCCCGGCCGCGGGCGCCGTCTCCCTGGAGGCCCATGTCCCCGGCGAGGGCTGGCGCCGCCTCGGCCGGCTCTCCGCGACCGGCTGGACGGAGTCCGCCACGCCCCGGCTGCGGGCCGACGGGGTCCGGCTGACCTGGGCGAACGGCGCCGAGGCACCGTCCGTGCACGCCCTGACCCCGTGGTTCGCGGACACTCCGGCAGCCGGTCTGGAACTGTCCCGTACGGAATCGGACGCGCAGACCGGCGGCAGTGCCCGGGTGGACGCCCGGATCTTCTCCCGGCGCCCCGGCGACGTCCGCGGCAGGCTGACGGTCAAGGCTCCCAAGGGCTTCACCGTGCACGCGCCCAAGGAGGTCACCGCGCCGCGCGGCGGCACCACGACGGTCCCGCTCACCGTCGACGTCCCCGAGGGCACGCCCTCCGGCACGTACCGGATCCCGGTGGAGTTCGACGGCGCCGAGCAGACCCTGACCGTACGGGCCTATCCGCGCACCGGCGGGAAGGACCTGGCGCGCGGCACGGTCGCCACGTCCTCCGGCGACGAGACCCCCGACTTCCCGGCGTCCGCGGCCACCGACGGCAATCCCGGGACCCGCTGGTCCTCCCCCGCCGAGGACGGCGCCTGGCTGCAGTTCGCGCTGGCCCACCCGACGCGCCTGGGCCGGCTCGTCCTCCACTGGCAGGACGCCTACGCCGCCCGCTACCGCATCCAGGTCTCACCGGACGGCCGCAGCTGGCGTACGGCCGCGACCGTACGGGACGGCAAGGGCGGCCGGGAGTCGATCAGGATGGACGCGAAGGATGCCCGCTTCGTCCGCATCCAGGGCGACAAGCGGGCGACCCGGTTCGGGTACTCGCTGTGGTCGGTGGAGGCTTACGCGGTCGAAGACCGCAGATGACTGTCGAAGACCGCACATAGCTGTCGAAGACCGCACGTAACTGCCGAAGCCCGCAGACCGCACATAGCTGCCGAAGACCGTAGATGACTGCCGAAGCCCGCGGGTGACGGCCGAGGCCCGCGGCCGGCTGCTCGTCGTGTCCGGGCGGACGGAACCAGGTTCCTCCCGCCCGGACACGACAAAGGCCCGGTCTATGCCGACACGGCATCGATCCGGGCCAAGGCGTCGTCCGCGCCGTACGGCTGCAAATACGGCAGCCAGCGCGGATCACGATGCCCCGTGCCGATGATCCGCCACGCCAGCCCTGACGGCGGGGCGGGCTGATGGCGCAGCCGCCAGCCGATCTCGGCGAC
This sequence comes from Streptomyces sp. NPDC048196, assembly GCF_040652715.1. Taxonomy (NCBI): domain Bacteria; kingdom Bacillati; phylum Actinomycetota; class Actinomycetes; order Kitasatosporales; family Streptomycetaceae; genus Streptomyces; species Streptomyces sp. NPDC048196. Next base: position 18,559 of record NZ_JBEZMM010000061.1, read on the forward strand.
ATGGCGGTCCGCCTTGACGTGGTTGCAGCGCCGGCAGGCGGCGACGACGTTCTCCCAGGTGTGCTGACCTCCGCGGCTGCGCGGGATGACGTGGTCGACGCTGGTTGCGACGCCACCGCAGTACATACATCGCCCGCCGTCACGCGCGAAGAGCGCCCGGCGGGTCAGTGGCACGGGGCCACGAAAGGGCACCCGCACGAACCGCTTCAGGCGGACCACACTGGGGGCCGGAACAACACGGGTCGCGCTGTGCATCAGGGCGCCGGACTCCTCAAGGCTGACTGCCTTCTCATTGAGGACGAGGATGAGCGCGCGGCGGAGCGGTACGACGCCGAGCGGCTCGTACGACGCATTGAGGACCAGGACATGCGGCACGGGTGCCTCCTTGTACGCCGGCGGCGCGTGGCTCGCGCCGGGACGATCTCTCCACAGTGTCCCCCGGTGCCTGGTCGGAGCGCCACCATGACCGGGTAACGGCCCTGAGGTGTTTTCCACCACACCCCCGCCGGTCCCGTCGGATACGGCTCATTACGGCCTTCCGCGGACGTGACCGGTCGAACACGGGCGCGGGCCACCCAGGTTGCCCCGTTAGTGTGGTTGGCCAGCCCGGTCGCCGGCACCCACACCGGCCCGGGTCTGCTGTCCCATACGGAAGGTTCGACTGTGTTCTGGTCCGCTTCGACGGTTGCCGCCGCGCATCTGCGCGCCGCCCCCGCCGGCTCCACCGGCTCGTCCTCGCTCGACGACGCCACGGAGAAGGCCACCAACGCCGCCGGCTGGGTTCAGGAGAACTGGGGGACGTGGCTCACGTCCGGCCTGCAGATCCTGCTCATCATCGTGATCGCGGTCGTGCTGCGGCATGTGATACGCCGCACGATCACCAAGCTCATCGAGCGGATGAACCGCACCGCGGCCGCCGCCCAGGGCACCGCGCTGGGCGGGCTGCTGGTCAACGCCGAGCGCCGCCGGCAGCGGTCCGAGGCGATCGGCTCGGTGCTGCGCAGCGTCGCCTCCTTCGTGATCATGGGCACGGCCGCGCTGACGGTCCTGTCGGTCCTGAAGATCAACCTGGCGCCGCTGCTCGCGAGCGCGGGTGTGGCGGGCGTCGCGATCGGTTTCGGTGCCCGCAACCTCGTCACGGACTTCCTCTCCGGCGTCTTCATGATCCTGGAGGACCAGTACGGCGTCGGCGACGAGATCGACGCGGGGGTGGCCACCGGTACGGTCATCGAGGTCGGCCTGCGGGTCACCAAGCTGCGCGGCCCGAACGGCGCGATCTGGTACATCCGCAACGGCGAGGTGAAGCGGATCGGCAACCTCAGCCAGGGCTGGTCCACCGCCGCCGTGGACGTCGTCCTCGCCGCCGACCAGGACCTCCAGCGGGCCCGCGACACGATCACCGCGGCCGGTGCGGAGATGTCGAAGTCCGAGCCGTGGAACGAGCAGCTGTGGGAGCCGGTGGAGGTGCTCGGCCTCAGCGAGGTGCACCTCGACACGGTCACCCTCTCGGTCGCCGCCAGGACCATGCCGGGCAAGGCCGCGGGCGTGGAGCGCGAACTGCGCTGGCGCATCAAGCGGGCCCTGGACGCCGCCGGCGTCCACCTCGCCCCGCGTCCGGCCCCCGACGAGGAGGAAGAGCTCCCCGCCGCCGACGCCGCCGCCACCATCGCCGCCCCCTCGGCGCTCAACAACCCCACGTCGCCGCAGGCGCAGGCCGTGGAGCCGCTGACGGCGGCGCCGAAGTCGGTGTAGCAGGCCGCCACTCGCCGTACAGGAAAGGGAGGGGCGTGCCGCCGTTGCGCGGTGCGCCCCTCCCTTCCGTGTACGCCGGCCCCGTTCCGCGTGCGCCGCCCGCTGCCCGCGCGCCCTCCGGTGACGACCTGTGCGCCGGCTGCGTTCGGCCAACTCACCCCGCCGCACCCATTGACGCCGCCCGGTGCGCCGCCTACCTTCCTGTTCATCGATTGGAAGGTTTCCTAACAGATAGGGTGGCCGGGCCGGCCACCGTGAACGGGGTGACGGTCTTGGCCGGTGGGCAGCAGACGCAGGGAACGCCCGGAACGCCGCGGGTGTTGCGCGCCATGAACGACCGGGCGGCGCTCGACCTGCTGGTGTCGCAGGGCCCGCTGACCCGTACCCAGATCGGCGAGCTGACCGGGCTGTCGAAGCCCACCGCCTCCCAGCTGCTGGCCCGGCTGGAGGCGGCCGGACTGGTGCGCACGACCGGCAATGTGACCGGCCGACCGGGGCCCAGCGCCCAGCTGTACGAGGTCGATCCGGCGGCCGCGCAGGTCGCGGCGCTGGCCGTGGACCAGCTGGGGATCACCGCCGCGGTCGCCGACATCACCGGGCAGGTGCTCGGCGAGGAGCGGGTCGGCACCGACGCCGTCGGCGCGGACGTACCCAACCGCACGGCACGGCTCGTCGCCAAGGCCGTCGACGGGGCGCTGGCCAAGGCCGGACTGGACCGCGAGCAGCTGCACGGGACGGTGATCGGCACGCCCGGCGCCCTGGACCCGCAGACCGGCCGGCTGCGCTACGCCCCCCACCTGCCGGACTGGCACTCGCGCGCGCTGAAGGAAGAGCTCGCCGAGGTGCTGGGCACGCCGATCACCATCGAGAACGATGTGAACCTGGCCGCGGTCGCCGAGCAACACGACGGCGTGGCACAGGACTTCGACGACTTCGTGCTGGTGTGGGCCGACGAGGGCGTGGGCGCCGCCATCGTGCTCGGCGGCCGGCTGCTGCGGGGCGCCACCGGAGGCGCGGGCGAGATCGGCTACATGCCGCTGCCGGGCGCACCGCTGTCCCGGGGCGGCGACCGCAGCGCCGCACGGCCGGACGCCGGCGGCGGCTTCCAGCGGCTGGTCGGCTCCCCCAGCGTCATCGAGCTGGCCCATACGTACGGGGCGCCCGAAGTCCGCACCGTCGCCGAGGCGCTGGCCCGGGACGACGTACGGCAGGAGGTCGCGCGGCGGCTCGCCACCGGTCTGGCGGCCGTGGTGGCGGTGGTCGACCCGCGGCTGGTGGTGCTCTCCGGGGAGGTCCCGCAGGCCGGCGGGGAGGCGCTGCGCGCCCTGGTCGAGGACGAATTCGACGGACTCGCGCTGCCCCGCCCGGAATTGCGGCTCAGCGACATCGACGGCAATCCGATTCTCATCGGCGCGCTGCGCACGGCACTCGCACAGGCCCGCGATGCGGTGTTCGACACGACGGGCTGACCCGCCCGGCCGGGCCATTCCCCAGGAAGTCTCCGCCGCAAAGGAAGTCCTCTCGCCGTAAAGGAAGTCCGCCATGCCGCTTTCCCGTCTGCGCAACCGGCTTTCCGTGGCGCTGGCCGGTGCCGGGCTGCTCCTTTCCGGCTGCGCCCACCCGAGCATCGGCAGTGACCGCGACGACCCGACCAAACCGGTCACCCTCACCTTCTGGCACGGCTGGTCGACACCGGGCGAAATGAAGGCCATCAACGATTCGGTCGCCCGGTTCGAGGAACGGCACCGCAACATCACGGTGAAGGTCGTCCCGAACGTCACCGACGAAACGATGAACCAGGCCCTGCGGGCCGGCGGGGACGACGCACCGGACGTGGCCTCCTCCTTCACCACCAACAACGTCGGGCAGTACTGCTCGTCGGGAATGTGGGCGGACCTCGACCCGTTCCTGCAGAAAACCGGAGTGGTGAAGGAGAAGGTCTTCCCGAAAACCCTGCTGGATTACACGAGTTACCGCGGAGAGCAGTGCGCACTGCCGCTGCTCGCCGATTCCTACGGGCTCTACTACAACAAGGACGCCTTCAAGGAAGCGGGCCTCACCCGGCCCCCGCGGACCATGTCCGAACTGAAACGGGACGCCGTCGCACTCACCCGGCGCACCAAGGACGGCTCCTACCGGCGGGTGGGAATCATGCCCGACTTCCGCCTCTACCAGAACAGTCCGGACCGGCTGTTCGCCCAGTGGGAACCCCGCTATTTCGACGCCCACGGGAAGTCCCGGCTGGCGAAGGACCCGGCCACCCGGCAGTTCCTCACCTTCCAGCGGGACCTCATCGAGGCCCAGGGCGGCTACCGGCCGCTGGAGAAATTCCGCACCACCTTCGGCGACGAGATGTCCTCGCAGAACGCCTTCCACACGCAGAAGGTGGCCATGCACATGGACGGGGAATGGCGCGGACTGATGCTGCGGCAGGCCAAGGTCCCGTTCGGCTGGGACACCGCGCCGATGCCGGTGCCCGACAACCAGGCCGACACCTACGGCAAGGGATATCTGACCGGCACCGTGATCGGTATCGCCCACAGCAGCACCCACCAGAACGCCGCCTGGGAACTGGTGAAATTCCTGACCACCGACACCGATCAGGTGGTCCGGTTCGCCAACGCCATCCACAACGTGCCGTCCACGAAAGCGGCCCTGACATCCCCGGAGCTGGACGCCGACCCGACGTTCCGCACCTTCCTCCGCATCGCGCGGAACCCGCACAGCGTCGCCCTTCCGCCGTCCGCCAACGGCGGGCAGTACGTCACCGCCCTGCAGGACTTCAGTTACGACGTCGAGGCCGGAAAGGTCCCCGATCTCGGCAAGGGCCTGCGCGCACTCGACGCCCAGATCGACGCCGACACCCTCCAGTCCGAGAACTGACGGCCGGCACCCTCCGGTCCGCGCAATGACGGCCGGGAACGACGGCCGGTGAACCGACGGAGAACCGCCATGGCACCCACGACCACCGCCCCCGCACCGGCGCCTGCCCTCCGGCGCAGACGCGCCCGCGAACGCCTGCGCATCCTCGGCTTCCTCTCCCCGTGGCTGGTCGGATTCTCGGTGTTCTTCGGCTATCCGCTGCTCGCCACCGGCTATTTCTCCGTCATGCACTACAACCAGATCGAACCGCCCGAATTCGTGGGCCTGCGGAACTGGAAATACGTCCTCACACAGATGCCACTGCTCGGCCCGGCCCTGTGGAACACGCTGTGGCTGGTCGTCGTGATGGTCGCCCTGCGGGTGGTGTTCGGCCTGGGCATCGGCCTGCTCGTCACCAAAATCAAAACCGGCGCCGGATTCTTCCGCACCGCCTTCTACCTGCCCTATCTGGCGCCGCCGGTGGCCGCCACCGTCGCCTTCGTCTTCCTCCTCAATCCCGGCACCGGACCCGTCAACGAGATCCTCGGCACGCTCGGCATTCCCGCACCGTCCTGGTTCAACGATCCCGACTGGGCCAAACCCTCGCTGGTGATGCTGTCGCTGTGGGGCATCGGCGACCTGATGGTGATCTTCATGGCGGCGCTGCTGGACGTGCCGAAGGAGCAGTACGAGGCCGCCGAACTGGACGGCGCGGGCGCCTGGGGGAAGTTCCGGTACGTCACCTGGCCGTCGATCACCCCGATCGTGCTGTTCGCGGTGGTCACCGGCGTCGTCCAGACCATGCAGTACTACACCCAGGCGCTGGTGGCCGGAAAGCTCGCCTCCGGGGTCTCCATCGGGCCCGGCACCGTCATCCAGCCCGGCTACCCCGACCACGCCACCCTCACCGTCCCGCAGCTCGTCTACTCCCTCGGCTTCCAGAACTTCAACACCGGCGCGGCGTGCGTGCTCTCCCTGGTGCTCTTCGTCCTCGCCATGGCCGTCACCACCCTGCTGATGCGCAAGCGCGCCGGCCTGCTCCCGGCGGAGGACTGACCGATGACCACCACCCTCAGCGCCCGCCCCGCCCCGGTCCGGACCGGCCGCACCGGCGACGGCACCGCCCGCACCCGCGCCCGCCGCACCCGGCTGCTGCACTGGATCGCGGTGCACACCGTCGCCGTCGCCGCCGCCCTCTTCTTCGTGCTCCCCTTCGTCTTCGTGTTCCTGACGTCCGTGATGAGCGACGGCCAGGCCATGAGCGGCGAGCTGTGGCCGGACCGCTGGCACTGGTCCAACTACCTGACGGTCTTTGGGACCCCCGGATTCCTGGACTGGTGGAAGAACTCCCTCATCTACGCGGGCCTGGGCACCCTCTTCACGGTCTGCTCGGCCGTGCCCGTCGCCTACGCACTCGCCAAGTTCCGCTTCCGCGGCCGCCGCACCGCGCTCGTCCTCGTCCTCGCCACCATGATGCTGCCGCCACAGGTCGTCGTGATCCCGATGTACCTGGTGTGGGCCCAGCAGTTCCACCTGGCCGGCTCGCTGTGGCCGCTGATCATCCCGATGGCGTTCGGCGACGCGTACTCCATCTTCCTGCTGCGGCAGTTCCTGCTGACCGTCCCGCAGGAGTATCTGGAATCGGCGAAGGTCGACGGCTGCGGGGAACTGCGCACCCTGCTGAGGATCGTCGTACCGATGGCCCGACCGGGCATCGCCGCCATCGCCCTCTTCCAGTTCTTCTTCTGCTGGAACGACTACTTCGGCCCGCAGATCTACGCCGCGCAGAACCCCGCCGCCTGGACGCTCTCCTACGGACTGGAGTCCTTCAAGAGCGCCCACAGCGTCAACTGGAACCTCACCATGGCCGCGACGCTGCTGGTCATGGCGCCCGTGATCCTCGTTTTCTTCTTCGCGCAGAAGGCCTTCGTCGAAGGCGTCACCCTCACCGGAGTAAAGGGCTGAGAACGGATATGAAGCTCGCAGTGGTCGGCGGCGGATCGACCTACACCCCCGAACTCATCGACGGCTTCGCCCGGTTGCGGGACGCGCTGCCGCTGGTCGAACTCGTCCTCGTCGACCCGGCACAGGACCGGCTGGAAAGGGTGGGCGGCCTGGCCCGGCGGATCTTCGCCAGACAGGGCCACCCGGGCCGGATCACCTGGACCGACGACCTGGACGCCGGTATCGACGGTGCCGACGCCGTCCTGCTCCAGCTGCGCATCGGCGGGCAGGCCGCCCGCAACCAGGACGAGACCTGGCCGCTGGAGTGCGGCTGTGTCGGCCAGGAGACCACCGGCGCCGGCGGCCTCGCCAAGGCGCTGCGGACCGTGCCCGTCGTCCTCGACATCGCCGAACGCATCCGCCGCACCAACCCGGACGCCTGGATCGTCGACTTCACCAACCCGGTCGGCATCGTCACCCGCGCACTGCTGCAGGCCGGCCACAAGGCCGTCGGCCTGTGCAACGTGGCGATCGGCTTCCAGCGGAAGTTCGCCACACTGCTGGGCGTCGCCCCCGACGAGGTCGTCCTGGAGCACATCGGGCTCAACCACCTCACCTGGGAGCGGTCGGTCCGCGTCGCCGGCGAGGACGTCCTCCCCAAGCTCCTCACCGAGCACGCCGACGCCCTCGCCGCCGATCTGCGCCTCCCCCGAAACGTCCTGGACCGCCTCGGCACCATCCCCTCCTACTACCTGCGCTACTACTACCAACACGACGCCGTCGTCGAGGAGTTGCGCGGCAAACCGTCCCGGGCCGCCGAGGTCGCCGCCATCGAACAGCAGCTGCTCGCCCACTACGCCGACCCCACGCTCGACGAGAAACCGGAACTGCTGTCCCGGCGCGGCGGCGCCTACTACTCCGAGGCGGCGGTGGCGCTGACCTCGTCCCTGCTGGCGGACACCGGCGACACCCAGGTCGTCAACGCCCTCAACAACGGCACGCTGCCCTTCCTCCCCGACGACGCGGTCATCGAGGTCCCCGCCACCGTGGACGCGACCGGCGCCACCCCCCTCCCCGTACGCCCCCTGGAGCCCCTCTACGCCGGCCTGATCGCCCATGTCACCGCCTACGAGCAACTGGCCCTGGACACCGCGCTGCACGGCGGCCGCGACCGGGTCTTCGCCGCGCTGCTCTCCCACCCCCTCATCGGCCAGATCGACCGCGCCGACCGGCTCACCGACCTGCTGATCGCGCACAACCGGGAGCACCTCACGTGGGCCTGACCGGTACGGCACTCGCCATCGACGCGGGCAACAGCAAGACCGACGTGGCGCTGGTGTCCACCGACGGCCACCTGCTCGGCTCGGCGCGCGGCGGTGGTTTCCAGCCACCGGTGGTCGGCACCGTCCGCGCCGTCGACACCCTCGCCCCCCTGGTGACGGCCGCCCTCGCAGAAGCGGGACTGTCCCCTCCCGTCGACCACCTCTCCGCCTTCCTCGCCAACGCCGACTTCCCGGCGGAGGAGGAGGCCCTGGCCGCGGAGATCACCGCCCGCGGCTGGGCCCGTACGGTGTCCGTCCGCAACGACACCTTCGCGCTGCTGCGGGCCGGACTGCCCGACGACGGGGAGCCGGTGGGGGTGGCGGTGGTGTGCGGGGCCGGCATCAACTGCGCGGGCCTGGGCCGCGGCGGAGCCACCGCCCGCTTCCCCTCCGTCGGGCGGATCTCCGGCGACTGGGGCGGCGGCGCGCACCTCGCCGACGAGGCACTGTGGTCGGCGGCCCGCGCCGAGGACGGCCGCGGCGCCCGCACCGAACTCGCCCGCGCCCTGCCCGCCCACTTCGGCCTGCCCACCATGGCCGAGCTGATCGAGGCCCTCCACCTGGGCGGCATCCCCCCGCACCGCCGCCACGAACTCACTCCGCTGCTGTTCACCGTGGCGGCCGACGGCGACCCGATCGCCCGCACCCTCGTCGCCCGCCAGGCCGAGGAGATCGCCGCCATGGCCACCGTCGCCCTGCACCGCCTGGACCTCCTCGCCGACCCCACCCCCGTCGTCCTGGGCGGCAGCGTCCTGGCCGCCCGCCACCCCCTCCTCCACGACCACCTCACCCACCTCCTGTCCGAACGCGCCCCCAAGGCCGTCCCCCACGTCCTCACCACCCCACCCGTCCTGGGCGCCGCCCTCGCCACCCTGGACCGGACAACGCCCCACCCGGACGCTTACGCCCGCCTGCGGGCGGCGTATGAGCGTGGTGCATGAACGCGGCGTAGGGGCGCGGCGTAGGGGCGAACAGGGCGTGGGCTGGGGGGATGAGCGGCTTGGCGGGCGGGGCCTCCAGCCGCCGGGCCTCCGCGCCGCCGGGCCTCTGCGCCGCCGGGCCTCCGCGCCTCCGCGCCGCCGGGCCTCCGCGCCTCCGCGCCTCCAGGCCGCCGGGCCTCCGCGCCGCCGGGCCTCCGCGCCTCCAGCTCCCCCCCCCCCCGCCCCCCACCGGATACCCGGTTGCCCTCCGCCCCTCCGCCCCCGATCTCAGGTCAGCCCACCCGCACCCCATCCCCCCGGCGGGTCTCCGTGCGTTCGCCCGGGGCCAGGACGAGGGGCGGTGGCAGGTCGTTCGGGGGTGCGGTGGCGGGGTGCGAGGGGTTGCTCTCCGTGAGAATAGTGATGGGGTGGGTGGTGTTGTTGATGACGACGGTCGGGGTGCCGTCCGAGCGGTGGTCGAGGGGGTAGGTGCCGTGTGGGTCGATGTACGTCGTGCTGCCGATGGTCAGGAATCCGCTGGCCAGGGGGCCGGTTAGGGGAGGCGGCGGGTCGGCGTGGAGGGGGTTGGCGAGTGGGGCGAGGAGTGCGCGGATGCGGTTCATGATGAGCTCCCGATCTTGGGGCGCGGTGGTCAGGTCGGCCGATTCCGCGCTCGACTGCTCTTGCGTTCGTTACTGAGAGTAGTCGAGGGAGGGCGGCGGTGGTAGGGGCGCGCGGAGCGAGGAAGGGGCGTGGAGGTGGGACGTATGCGCCCCGCGCCCCCTTGGGGTGACGACCCGACCGTCGAGAGAGGCTCAGTCGTCGACCGGACAGTCGTCGAGAAGGGTTCGGTCGTCGACCGACAGTCGTCGAGGAGGGCCCAGGCGTCGAGGAGGGCCCGGGCATCGAGGAGGGCTCAGTCGTGAGTGCCAGTCGTGAGTGTCAGTCGTCAAGGGGAAGGGCCAGATCGCGTACGTGGCCGGCGAGGAGGAGGACGGCGGCGTCTACGGCGGCCTGGGGGTCCTGGGCGCGGATGGCGTCGGTGAGCCGGGAGTGCGGGTCGGTGGGGGCCGCGGTGGCGGTGTCCAGGCAGGCGGCGCGGCGGAGTTCTTCGCGTAGGGCGGCGCTGAGGGAGCGGTAGATGTCGGCGAGCACCGGGTTGTCGCCGGCCTCCGCGACCAGGACGTGGAACTCCGCGTCGGCCGCGGTGAAGTTCTCGGCGTCCTGGGCGGCGAGCGCGGCGTTTCGGCGTCCCAGTGCGGCCTCGATGCCGGCGAGTTGGGCGTCCGTGCGGTGCTTGGCGGCCTGGCGGGCGGCGACCACGTCGAGGCCCTGGCGGACCTGGGTGACGTGGCTGAGCTCGGCGCGTTCGAGGCGTCGGCGGAGGGCCACCGCGCTGTCGTCGTCGGAGATCACGAAGGTGCCGTCGCCCTGCCGGGGTTCGAGGAGGCCGGAGTGGACCAGTGAGCGGACGGCCTCGCGGACCGAGGCGCGGCTGACACCGAGGGATTCGGAGAGGGCGTTCTCGGGCGGGATGCGGGTGCCCACCGGCCAGGTGCCGTTCACGATCTGGGAGCGGATCTCGTCGGTCGCGGTCTCCACGAGCGACACCCTGCCCTTGCGGACGGGCTGCATGAGATCACTTCCCTTCGGGTGGTGGGCGGTCGGCCCGGTGCGGTGGCGGACGATCTCGGGCGATCGCCCCGGGTGGTGGGCCATTGACCCCGGTAGGGGCCGTCGGCCCGGTGCGGTGGGCCATCGGCCCGGGTGGTGGGCGATCGCCCCGGGTGGTGGGCCATCGGCCCGGGTAGGCGGCGTCGACGGAACGGAACGGTGCGGCATCCGTACCGGTCATGGGGTTGTGCGGGCTCCCGCCGGCACTGCGGGGTCCGGCCGTCACTTTAGTGCGGTGGCGGCGGGCCGGGGTCGTGCGCCGGTCCACCTGTGCCGTCGGCTCGTGGGACCGCTGTGCGCCGGTGGCGAGGGCGTCCGGGGCAAGATCGAGCCAATCGCGGTGTGCGTGTCGGTGGCGGCGGACATACTGCTGCCCATGCACCGGTCCTTGTCGTGAGCGCGTTCGGGCGCCGCGTACGGGCGGGCCGGTGACGTGTCAGCGCCCCAGGGGGAGGATCTGTGTCGTCCGTGCCGACCAGCAGCGTGGCGCCGCCCGCTCCGGCGCGCCGTCCGGCCTGGGCCGAAGGGCTGGACGAGCTGCGCGCCGCGGCGACGACCGAGCCGGGGCGGCTGCGGGTGATCGGGGCGGTGCTGGCGCTGCTGGTGCTGGTCTTCGGGGCGGCCGCGGCGTGGCAGGTCGCGGACCGGGCGGCGGCCGCGGACGACGTGGTGGAGCGCAGCCAGCCGCTGACGGCGGACGCCGCGAGCATCTACCGGTCGCTGGCGGACGCCGACACCACGGCCGCCGGCGGGTTCCTGGCCGGCGGGAAGGGCGATGCGGCGACCCGGCAGCGGTACGGCAAGGACATCGCCACCGCGGCGGAGCTGCTCACGAAGGCGGCGCAGAGTGCCCGGAGTTCGGACGGCGCGGGCGAGCAGATCGCCCGGCTCAACCGCGGGTTGCCGCAGTACACGGGGCTGGTGGAGACGGCGCGGGCGAACAACCGGCAGGGGCTGCCGCTGGGCGGGGCGTATCTGCGGTATGCGAACGAGCGGATGCGGACGGAACTCCTCCCCGCCGCCCGGGCGTTGTACGAGGCGGAATCCGACCGGCTGGCGGCGGACTACGCCGATGCCAAAGCCTGGCCGTGGGCGGCGCTGGTGGCGGGGGTGCTGGCGGTGGCGGCGCTGGGATGGGCGCAGCGGCGGCATTACCGGCGGACGAACCGCGTGTTCAACCGCGGGCTGCTGGCCGCCACGGCCGCTTCCGTGGCGGTGTTGTTGTGGCTGGTGGTGGGGCATGCGGTGGCGCGTGCGGGGCTGACGGAGTCGTACGAGCACGGCGCCCGGTCGTTGCGGGTGCTCAATGAGGCGCGGATCGATGCGTTGCAGGCGCGCGGGGACGAGAATCTGACGCTGGTGGCGCGCGGTGCGGTGCTCACGGGTGATCAGCAGGACTTCTACGAGTCCGGCTTCCGTACCGGGATGACGGATCTCGCGGGGGCGGGTGAGCGGGGTCCGGCGGCGGCCCGGAGCCGGTTGGGGGCGGCGCTGGCGCTGGCGGACGACGAGGCGGGGCGGGCGCCGGTGCGCGCCGCGCTGGTGTCCGTACGCCAGTGGCAGGTGCGGCATGCCGAGGCGCGGGCGGCGGACGAGAAGGGGGATTACGAGCGGGCGCTGGCGAAGGTGGTCGGCGGGGCGGGTTCGACGGGTGAGTCCTTCGACCGGGTGGCGGCGGGGCTTTCCCGGGCGCTGGTGCACGAGCAGGCGGAGTTCCGGACGGCGGCGGACGCCGGGCGGGGGGCGCTGGGCGGAATGCCGGTGGGTGCGGGGGCGTTGACGCTGGTGGGGGCGCTGGGCGCGGTGCTGGGGATCGGGCGCAGGCTGGCGGAGTACCGATGAGCGGCGAACGACCGGCCGGTGGCAGGGGGCCGGTGGGCGGCGACCGACCGGCTGGCGGCACAGTACCGGTGAGGGGCGAACGACCGGCTGGCGGCACAGTACCGGTGAGGGGCGAACGACCGGCTGGTGGCAGAGGGCCGGAGAGCGGCGGAGGACCGGTTGGCAGCAAGCGACCGGTGGGCGGAGTACCGGTGGGCGGCGAACGACCGGTGGACAGTGAAATGCCGCTGGGTGGCGGGGCGGCGGGGAGAAGGCGTGGTGAGGGGGGCATGAGCGTGCGCCGGCGGGTGCTGGGCAATCTGCGGGCCGTCCTGGCGCCGGTCGCGGCGGGCATGGGGGTGATGGCGGCCGCGGCGGCGGTGCTGGTGCCGACGCTGGCCGGCGGGTCCGGTGCCGTGGGCGGCGGTGCGGGCCGGGCCTCGACGCCCGTGGTGACGCACCCGGCGTACGGGCCGGGGACGGCGTCGGGCACGTCCCCCGCGGCGGGGTGCACGCCGCGGAACGCCGCGGAGAGCCTGCGGCCGTCGTCGGACGACGGGCCGGCGGTGGCGCGGATCAAGGAGCGGGGCCAGCTGGTCGTCGGGGTCGACCAGAACACCTACCGGTGGGGCTACCGCGATCCGGCGACCGGCAAGCTGGCGGGCTTCGACATCGATCTGGCGCGGGCGATCGCCACGGACATATTGGGGCCGGACGCGAAGGTGGTGTTCAAGGCGGTACCGACCGACCAGCGGATCCCGGCGCTGCAGAAGCGCCGGGTCGACATGGTGGTGCGGACGATGACGATCAACTGCGCGCGCAAGAAGCTGGTGGCGTTCTCGACGTCGTACTTCCAGGGCGGGCAGCAGGTGCTGGCGCCGAAGGCGTCGGCCGTCAAGGCGTTCGACGATTCGCTGCGCGGCAAGCGGGTGTGTACGGCGGCCGGTTCGACGGGTGAGGCGGAGCTGGCGGCGCGGCCGCACGGCGCGAAGGTGCTGAAGGTGCCGAACCAGCTCGACTGCCTGGTGCGGCTCCAGTTGGGCCAGGCGGACGCGGTGGTCACCGACAATGCGCTGGCCGCGGCGCAGGCGGCGCAGGATCCGGCGGTGGAGCTGAAGGGCCGGCCGTTCACGGACGAGCCGTACGGGGTGGCGATGAACGAGGACGACACGGATCTGGTGCGCCGGGTCAACAAGGTCCTGGACGACTACCGGGCCGGCGGGGCGCCCGACGGTCCGTGGATGCGGGCGTACCGCAAGTGGCTGAAGGCCGATCTGCCGGACATATCGGGGCCGCCGTCGCCCGAGTACAGCGACTGATCCCCTGCGCGCCACTACGAAGCGTCGAAGCCGGCCCGTGGCGCGACAACAGCCCGGGGTCTCCCAGGCGCCCCGGAACGTCAACAACGGCCCGACGAAAGTCAAGAGGCCCCCCGGGAGCGGTGTCACCCGGCTGATCGCCCCACGAAGTGCCCGATGCCGTCACTATGGAAAGCGGACAGAACAGGAGGCGGAGGGAGCCGGACCGCAGCAGCCGCGCGGACTCGGTCGCAGCAATCGCCGTGCAGCGTACGCGTATTGGAGAGGTGATCGATGGGGGTCCCTGGACCTGTGCCCGGTGCCGCGGGGAGTTCCGACGCCCCGGTGCTGGGCCTGGAGGAGGTGGACCGCGCCCTGGCGCGGCTCGGCGCCGAGTACGAGGCGATCGAGACCTCACTGCTGGCGCTGCAGGACCATGCCGGGCGCCGGCTGCTGGAGGGCGCGGATCTGTCGGGCACCACGAAGGAGCGCTGGGCCGCCACGGAGCGGTCCATCACGGTGCTGTGGGCGCTGTTCGACGCGTATACGGGGGCGTTGGCGGCGGCGCGGGAGCTGCGGGCGCGGCGGCGCTGGCCGTCCCCGGAGGACCTGGCGGCGCTGACGGAGCTGCTGCACGGCGCCGGGGTGACGGTGCCGGGGGTGAGCGGGCCGGGTGAGCGGTACTGCCTGGAGGAGCTCGTGGCGCGGATGAACGGGCTGTACGCGCGCTCCCTGGACGTGATCGTGGCGGCCGACGCGGTGTGGTCGGCGCTGCCGGCCCGGATAGACCTGCTGTCGGCCGAGTTGCAGCGGACCCGGTCGCTGGCGCATTCGGTGGGCGTGCGGCCCGGTGAGCATCCGGCCGGCGACGACCTGGAGCGGATCACGGGCGAGCTGGCGCGACTGCGGGCGCAGGTGATCGCCGATCCGCTGGCGTTCTGGGTGTCGTCGTCGACGGGGAGTTCGGCGCCGGGCGGCGGCCGGCCGGACACCGCGCGCTACGACCGTGCGGCGCGGGCGCTGGAGGACATCCGGCGGGAGGTGGCGGCGGTGCTGGACGTCCGGCAGGACGCCGAGCAGCGGCTGATGCAGCTGCGGGACGTGCTGTCGCGGGCGGACCGGACGCTGACCGAGGCGCGGCAGGCGCGCGGCGAGGTGCTGGCGAAGATCGCCGCGTCGGAGGTGCCGGCGGTCAGCGGCCCGTCGACGGCGCTGCACGAGCAGCTGGCGGCGGCCGCGGAGTACCGCCGGCGGGCGCAGTGGCACCGACTGTCGCCGCTGCTGGACAGCCTGGAGGAGCGGGCGGAGGACGAACTGCAGCGGGCCCGCGAGTCGTTGACGGCGGTGACCGCGCCGCTGGCCGTGCGGGCGGAGCTGCGCGGCCGGCTGGACGCGTGCCGGGCGCGGGTGGCGCGGCACGGCCTGGCGGAGGATCCGCTGCTGGTGGAGCGGTACGACCTCGCGCGGCGGATGCTGTGGAGCGCGCCGTGCGATCTGCGGGCGGCGGAGCAGGCGGTGTGGCGCTATCAGCAGGCGGCGGCGGAGGTGCTGGCTCCGCAGGCGCCGGAGGGCAGGGGGGATTCGTGACGGAGCGGGCCGGTGAGCGCTGCCAGCGGCGGGACTGTGCGGGCGGCTACGAGGACGTCGGCGGCGGTGAGCGGTACTGCGACGTGTGCGGGCTGCCGCCGGTGGTGTCGCCGGACGGGCTGCTGGCGGCGCCGCCGACGGGCATCACCGGCCGGGCGTTCCTGGCCGGTCCGACGGAACGGGAGGCGGCCGGGGCGCTGCTGACCGTCCCCTCCCCCGGACCGGGTGCCGGTGCGAGGGCGTCCGGCCGGATCCCCGGGTCCCGGCGGCCGGTGTCGCGGCGTTCGGTGTCCGGGCGGCTGCCGCGCGAGGGGTCCGGCGGGGCGGCGCGCGGGGTGGCGGCGGTGTCGGTGCGCGGGTCCGGCGGCGGGGCGTCGTCCGGGTCGGCGCGGGGACGGCTGGGCGCGGGTCTGGTGGCGGTGCCGCAGGTGCCGCGGCCCGATCCGCGGGCGGCGGTGCTGGCGCATCCGGAGGTGCCCGAGCGCAAGCGGTTCTGCAGCCGGGCGGACTGCGGGGCGCCGGTGGGCCGTTCGCGCGAGGGCCGGCCGGGCCGCTCGGAGGGCTTCTGCGGCAAGTGCGGCCATCCGTACAGCTTCGTCCCGAAGTTGCGGCCCGGGGAGCGGGTGCACGGCCAGTACGAGGTCGTGGGCTGTCTGGCGCACGGCGGGCTGGGCTGGATCTATCTGGCCATCGACCGGGCGGTGTCGGACCGCTGGGTGGTGCTCAAGGGCCTGCTGGACACCGGCGACGAGGAGGCGCTGGCGGTCGCGATGTCCGAGCGGCGGTTCCTGGCGGAGATCGAGCACGCCAACATCGTGCGGATCTACAACTTCGTGCAGCACCTCGACCGGGATACGGGCAGCCTCGACGGCTACATCGTCATGGAGTACGTCGGCGGCAAGTCGCTCAAGGACATCGCCAACGACCGGCGGACGCCCGAGGGGAGGCGCGATCCGCTGCCGGTCGCGCAGGCCTGCGCGTACGGCATCGAGGCGCTGGAGGCGCTCGGCCATCTGCACAGCCGCGGCTACCTGTACTGCGACTTCAAGGTCGACAACGCCATCCAGCAGCACGACCAGCTCAAGCTGATCGACATGGGCGCGGTGCGCCGGATGGACGACCACGAGAGCCCGATCTACGGGACGATCGGCTATCAGGCGCCGGAGATGGCCGCGCTGGGCCCGTCGGTCGCCTCCGACCTGTACACCGTCGCGCGCACCCTCGCCGTCCTCACCTTCGACTTCCAGGGCTACACCAACGTCTTCGCCGATTCGCTGCCCGATCCGGACCACATCGAGGTGTTCCGCACCTACGAGTCGTTCTACCGGCTGCTGGTGCGCGCCACGGACCCGGACCGCGACCGCCGGTTCGGCTCGGCCCAGGAGATGGCCGAGCAGCTGACGGGCGTGCTGCGGGAGGTGGTGGCGGTCCGGTCGGGCGAGCCGCGGCCGGCGCTGTCGCAGCTGTTCGGCCCGGAGCTGCGGGCGGCGGACACCGAGCTGCTGGCGCCGCAGGAGGGCGACAGTTCGCTGCTGGGGGCGCGCGGCACGGCCCCGGACCGGGCCGCGGAGGCGGCGGGCGGCGGGCCGGTGCTGCGGCCGCTGGAGGTGGCCGGTGCGGCACTCGCGCTGCCGGTGCCGCGGGTGGACCCGGACGACCCCGGGGCGGGGCTGCTGGCCGGCCTGCCGGCCGCCGCCCCGGCCGAACTTCTGGCCGCGCTGCGCGCCGCGCCCGTCGCCTCCCTGGAGATACGGCTGCGGGAGCTGCGCACCCACCTGGAGAACGGCGACGGCGCGGCCGCGCGGGCCGTACTGGACGAGGTGGCGGACCCGCCCGCCGGACCGTGGGACACCGCCGTACGGTCCGCGGAGGCGTCCGGTGACGGGCCGGGTGACCGGGGCACCGACTGGCGGGTGGTGTGGCATCGGGGTCTGCTGGCGCTGGCGACCGGCGACCGGGAGACCGCGGCGCTGGCCTTCGACGCGGTCTACGACGCGTTCCCGGGCGAGCCGGCACCCAAGCTGGCGCTGGGCCTGTGTGCCGAGCTGCTGGAGCAGTGGGACAACGCGGTGGAGTACTACCGCCTGGTGTGGGCGACCGACCGCAGTTACGTCAGTGCGGCGTTCGGGCTGGCGCGGGTGCGGCTGGCGGCGGGCGACCGGGCGGGCGCGGTCGAGGCCCTGGAGTCCGTCCCCGCGTCGTCCATCCACTACACCGCGGCGCGCATCGCGGCGGTCCGCGCGCGGCTGCGGCAGCGCCCGCCGGACGATCCGCTGTTGCCGGACCTGCGGGCGGCCGCCCAACAGGTCGAGGCACTCGCGGACTTCGGCCTGGACGCCGGACGGCGGGAACAACTCGCCACGGAGGTACTCGGCGCGGCTCTGGACTGGGTACTCTCCGGGAGCCACGGTGCCCGACCGGACGGTACGGCGGCCGGTGCCGGACCGCCGGTGCTGCTCGGCAGCCCGCTGGACGAGCGCGGGCTGCGGGTCGGCCTGGAACGGTCGTACCGCCTGCTGGCGCGGCTGGCGGAACGTGGTGAGAGAAGGATCGAACTGGTGGAACGGGCCAACCGCTTCCGCCCCAGGACATGGGTGTGACATGGGTGTGACTGGGCCGTTCCGGTGTGCGGGCTGCAACGAGCCGTACGAGGCGGCGGACAGGTTCTGCGGACGGTGCGGCGCCGCGCTGCCGGCGGCGGCCGGGACGCAGGCGACACAGGCGACGCCGACGACACAGGCGGCACAGGCGTCTTTGAAGCCGTCGGAGACTCCGGGGTCGCCGGATGTGCCGGAGACTTCGGAGCCGCCGGAGCCGCCGGAGCCGTCGGAGACTTCGGAGCCGTCGGCGTACGAACTGGCACCGCCCGCGCCTCCGGTGCCGCCGCGGCCCCCGGTGCCGCCCGTACCGCCCGCACCGCCCGTACCGCCCGCCGGCGGCTCCCCGGCCGGGCCGCCGCCGCCCGAGCCCGGCACCCGTCTGCCGGGTGCGGACGCGGGTCCGCCGGCCGGTCCGCTGGCCGGTCCGCCGACCGGTCCCCCGGCTGGTCCGCCGACCGGTCCGCCGGCCGATCCGCGGGTCGCCGGGTACGAGGCGGTCGCCGACGCCGCGGCCGGGGCGAACGCGGACGGGCCCGGCGCCGCCCCGGAAGAGCCGCCCTTCGATCCCCCGTCGGAACGGTCGCCGTTCGACCCGCCGTCGGGCGGCTCGCCCTTCGATCCCCCGCCGGCGCCGGCACCGCCCGTCGCCGCGCCCGCCCCGGAGGCGGCCCCGGAGCCCGTCGCCACGGGACCGGAACGGGACCACATGGAGCGGGAACTGGCCGGCATCGCGGCGGTCAGCGACCGGGGCCACCGCCACCACCGCAACGAGGACTTCTTCGCGCTGCGGGCCGCCGCGCTGCCGGACGGCGCGCCCGCCGTGGTGGCCGTGGTCTGCGACGGCGTCTCCTCGGCGACCCGCCCGGACGACGCGTCCCGGGCGGCGTCCGAGGCGGCCGGCGAGGCGCTGGCCGCGGCGCTGCCGCGCGGCACCCACCCCCAGCAGGCCATGCACGAGGCCATCCTGACCGCCTCAGCGGCGGTGGACGCACTCGCCGCCGACCCCTCGGTCGTGCACGACGAACACCGCCAGCAGAACGCCCCGGCCTGCACCTTCGTCGGCGTACTGGTCGGCGGGGAGCTGCTGACCGTCGGCTGGATCGGCGACAGCCGCGCGTACTGGATCCCCAACGACCGTACGGCGCCCCCCGTCCGGCTCACCGAGGACGACTCCTGGGCCGCGCAGATGGTCGCCAACAATCTGATGTCCGAGGAAGAGGCCAACGCCGACCAGCGGGCGCACGCCATCACCGGCTGGCTGGGCGCCGACGCCTACGAGGTCGAGCCGCACACCGCGTCGTTCAAGCCGGACGGCCCGGGCGTCGTGGTGGTCTGCACGGACGGGCTGTGGAACTACGCCGACACCGCGGAGCAGATGGCCGCGGTGCTGCCGTACGACGCGCCGGCCCGGCCGCTGCCGGCGGCCCGGGCGCTGGTCGCCCACGCGCTCGCCGGCGGCGGGCACGACAACGTCACCGTGGCGGTGGTGCCGTTCCCGGCGCCGGCCCCCGACCGGACGGGCTGAACCACCACAAGCCGGTCATCAAGGGAGGGATGACGGCTTATCGGAGGTTCGGCCCGATTCCGGCCGCGGAACGGGGACTTCGGGCGGTGTTGACCGGCCGTCCGGCGTCGCACGGAAGGAGGAGAGTGCGAAACTCCTTGCGAAGGTGGTGGGCGTCGTCAATGCGGCGCCCGGTACTGTGCGACGAAGGCGAAGGGTGCCGGGGCAGGCGGGATGACTCCCGCCGCACACGCCGCGCGCACCGTTCGCGCGAGGAATAAGCGACAGAGAACCACGATCAGTACCGAGCAGTACCAGCAACGCGAAACGGTACGGAGGGGGAAGAACCGACATGCCGACCTGCCCGAACGGCCACCAGTCGGTGGCCGAAGACTGGTGCGAGGTGTGCGGCCAGCGGATGCCGGGTGCTGTCCCCCCGCCGCCCTCCCTGCCTGCCGGCTTCCTGAACACACCACCGCCCGGCCAGCCGACCGGCCAACCCACCGGCCCGCCGCACGGCCAGCCGGGCCCGCCGCCCGGCGCCCCCGGCCCCGGCCCCGGCATCCCTGATCCGCAGGGCGCCCCCGGCGGCTACGGCTTCCCCCCGCCCGCGCCCGGCCCCGGCGGCCCCGGTCCCGGTGGCCCCGGCGCCCAGGGCGGCCAGGGCGGTTACGGCTTCCCGCCGCCGGCACCCGGTCCCGGCGGCCCCGGTCCCGGTGGCCCCGGCACCCAGGGCGGCCAGGGCGGTTACGGCTTCCCGCCGCCCGCACCCGGCCCCGGTGGCCCCGGCCCGGGCCCCGGTGGCCCCGGCCTCGGCCAGCCGATGCCCGGCCCCGGACCCGACCAGTCCGGTCCCGGCGCACCGGGCGAGCCGTGCCCGCAGTGCGGTACGCCGCGGGACGGGGTGGCACCGTTCTGCGCCGAGTGCCGCTACAACTTCCTCACCAACTCCCCCATGTCTTACGCCCCGCCCGGCCAGCCCATGGGCCAGCAGCCCGGCCCGCCGCCCGGCATGCCCGGCCCCGGCGGCCCCGGCCCCGGTGGCCCCGGCACCCAGGGCGGCCAGGGCGGTTACGGCTTCCCGCCGCCCGCACCCGGCCCCGGTGGCTTCGGCCCGGGTCCCGGTGGCCCCGGCCCCGGTCAGCCGATGCCCGGCCCCGGCGGCCAGGACGGTCAGGGCGGTTACGGCTTCCCGCCGCCGCAGCCCCAGCAGCCGCAGGGCATGCCGCCCGGTCCCGGCCAGCCCGGCCCCGGTGGCTTCCCCGGGCAGCCCGGCCCGCCGCCCGGCATGCCCGGCCCCGGCCCGGCCGGGCAGCCCGGCCCGCCCCCGCCGCAGCAGGTCGACGACTGGCCGCTGACCCCGCCCGCCGCCCAGGGCCCGCCGCCGATGGCACCCGCGCCTCCGGGCCCCGGCCCGCAGGCACCGTTCGAGCAGCAGCCGCCCGCACCGTTCCCGCCGCAGCAGCCCGGCCCGTACGACCAGCAGCCCGGTCCGTACGACCAGCAGCCGCCGCCCCCGTTCGAGCAGCAGATGCCGCCGCAGGGGCCCGGGCCGGACCAGCAGTGGAACGGCGGTCCCGCCCAGGGCCCCGCCGCGCCGCCGCAGGGCCCGCCGCCGGTCGTCGGTGACGGCTGGGTGGTGGCGATCGCCCCGGACCGCGAGTACTTCATGGCCATGATGGGCCGCAGCGGCCCGGAGGCGGCGGGGCTCAACCTGCCCTCGTACTCCCCGGAGCAGGTGCTGGCGCTCGCCAACGGCCAGCTCGCGGTGGGCCGCCGCCGCAACAGCACCGGCGAGTCCCCGGACATCGACCTGGGCAGCCCGCCGGAGGACCCGGGCGTCTCGCACCAGCACGCGCTGCTGGTGCAGCAGCAGGACGGCAGCTGGGCGGTGGTGGACCAGAACTCCACCAACGGCACCACGATCAACCTCGCCGAGGACCCGATCCAGCCGTACGTACCGGTGCCGCTCCACGAGGGCGACCGGGTACACGTGGGCGCTTGGACAACCCTCACGGTGCGGCGCGGCTGAGTTCCTTCCCCCTTACCCGTCTCTCCCGCCGCGGGGCGCTGCGCTTTGCGGCGCCTCCCACGTACCCGTCTGCGGCGTCGCGGGTGGTCTCGCCGTTGCGCGCTTTGCGGCGCCCCCTACGTACCCGTCTCTCCCGCCGCGGGGCTTGGTCGCCGTTGCGCCTGCGGCGGGCTGGGTTTGTGGTGGGTGCGGTGACGGACCTCCGGGGCCGTTTGTGTGGACTGCTGACGCTTTACGTCCACACAACCGGCCCCTCCGGCCCGTCCCCTCCCGCTGGAGGGAGTGTGCGGGTAAGTGGGGGCGCGCGTTGTGGCACGTACACCTGACATCGCCAGTGAGCGGGAATAGCTCCGCCCGCGTGTCCGGTTGTGGCCCCGCAGGGGGCCCTCGCGACCCTTACGGGATCTGTTCGACCATCCCCTACGGGTTCCAAGGGCCCCTTGCACCCCTAACGCCCACCCCCACCGACCTCTTCCCACTCCCCTCAACGGGAGGGGACGGGCCGGAGGGGCCGGTGTTTGGGACGTAAAGCGACAGCAGTCCCAAACACCCGCCCCCCAGGCCCGTCACCGCACCCAAC
>NZ_JBEZMM010000062.1:0-40248 GCF_040652715.1 Streptomyces sp. NPDC048196
TGTTTGGGACGTAAAGCGACAGCAGTCCCAAACACCGGCCCCGCAGGCCCGTCACCGCACCCAACACCCACCCAGCCCGCCGCAGGCGCAACGGCCAGACGCCCCGCGGCGCCGCAGGCAGCCACGTGCGGGGCGCCGCAAAGCGCAACGGCGAGCAAGTCCCGCGGCGGGAAAGACAGGTACGTGCGGGGCGCCGCATAGCGCGCAACGGCGAGCGAGCCCCGCGGCGGGAGAGACGGGTACGTGCGGGGCGCCGCATAGCGCGCAACGGCGAGCAAGCCCCGCGGCGCAGCAGACAGGTACGTAGGGCCGAGGCCAAGCGCAGCGCCCCGCGGCGGGAGAGGCGGGTACGTGGGGGGTCAAAGCTGCCGCAAAAGATGGGCCAGGCGGTCGGCGCGGGAGTGGCCCAGGGCGCGCCATGGGCCGGCGGCCAGGTGGTCCGTCAGGCGCTCGATCGCCTGGTGTTCGTCACGGCCGCGGGCGGTCGCGGTGCCGTCCGGGGTGATCCAGCCGCGCGCGGCGAGGCGATGGCGGGCGTCGCGCCATTCCTGTGCGCTCCAGCCGCGCCCGGCGACCTCGGTGTCGGGCGCGGCCCCGATCGCCGCGACCGACACCAGGGCCTCGCACGGGTCCAGCCCGCACGTCAGCAGCGCCGCCACATGGCCGTCGCCGCGGTGCTCCCGGATGACGGTCGCGGCCTGCCAGAGGACCAGGTGGGGGGCCTCCGGCCAGGGCAGGTCGAGGTTGGCGGCGGCCAATGGGTGGCCGGCCGGGCCGGCGTTCTCGGCGGCCTGGCGCGCGAGCCGGGCCGCCTCCGTGAGCTGAGCGGTGGTCAGCCGGCCGTCGATGAGGGCGGTCAGTGCGCGGTCCATGGCCAGCAGCCGGGCGTCCAGCACCTTGGCCGGTTCCGCGACCGTCCAGATCTGCGGGACGTAGCGGGCGACCAGGCGCGGGCTGAAGGTGTAGAGCGTGGCGGTCACCAGCTCGGGCCCGGCCGCTCCCAGGGGAGCCGTCCGCCAGGCGAAGTAGCTTGGCCAGCGGGAGGCGACGTCGTAACCGAGGTCCGCCGCGACCTGACGGGCCTCGGGCGCGAAGTACAGCAAGGCGTGCAGTGGCTCCAGCAGATGCCACATCCGGCGGGCGACCGAAAGGTATTCCGACATCGCGTTACCTCATGGGCTACGGGTGCGCGCAGACAGGGAGTTGACCGGGGCCGGTCCAACGGGGCCGGGGCGCGGCCGCCGGCCGGCGGCGTGGGGAGGGGCCCGTCGGAACCCCGTGCCGGACGAAAAGCCGTGCGAAATAGTGACTTCCCCGATTACGGCGCGTGAATCTAGCACGCAGAAGGCAACTCTGTGTAGTTGTCGGTGAGTTGGGTCCGTGCTGCGGGCCTGGTGGGCTCGGTCGGTGGCGGTGGGGGGTGAGGTGCGCTTTCGGCCGCGGGTACGAAGGAGACGGCGGCGGGCTCCCGGGGCCGGTGTGACGGCGATCCCGGGCGCGCCGCCGCCGGGGGCTGGGTGGGCGTCAGTGGGCTATTGCTCCGGGTCCGTCGTGGGCGGGTGCCGGTCCGGGTGCCGGAGCAGGGCGCCGATGTGGGCGGCGGCGGCCGACAGGCGGCGGCGTGACTCGCTGAACTGCTCGGGCGTGACGCCGTGATCGCGGGCGGCGTCCCGCAGATCGTCGCGGAAGCGGTCCAGCAGCCGGTCGAAGTCGCGGGCCGGGTCGCCGCTGACCGGCTCCTTCGCCCACTCGGGGGCAGGCGGTGCCGCGGACGCGGTGGGCTGCTGGGGCGGCTCGGTGTCCTCCTTGGTGAGGTCGATGCGTTCGACCGTCACCTGGGAGCCGTCGTCGGGGGCGGACGGTCCGGCGGGGCGGTCCTCCGCGGGCCGTTCGCCGGTGAACCGGCCGACCTCGCGGGACACCTCGGACAGCGCCTCCCGCACCGCGCCCGACCAGTCGCCCGACCGCACCGCCCCCTGGGCCTGGTCCTGGACGCGCTTGATGACCCGCTGGATCTCCTCGCGCGCGAAGACCTGTGCGTCCCGGGCCTGCTTACGGGCGCGCTGTGCGTCCTGGCGGGCCCGCTTGCTCTCCTCCTTGGCCCGCCGGGCCTGTTCCTTCCACTCCTCCTTGGCGCGCCGGAACTCCTCCTTCGCCTGCCGCCAGGCTTCCTTGTCGCCGAAGGCGCCGTCGAAGTAGTCCGAGGCCTCAGGGAACGGGCGTCCGGCGCCCCCCGCGGCACCGTTTTTCCCGCCGCCACCGAGCCTGCCCCCCGTGGACGCGCCCGCGCGGGCCTGCTGGGCGGCCTCGCGCATCTCGCGGCGCAGGTCGCGCGCCGAGCCGTTCACGTCCTCGCGGATGTCGGAGGCCAGCGCGGCGACCGACTCCCTTATCTCCAGTTCCAGATCGGCCAGTTCGCCGCCGCGGTCGGCGAGCTCGGCGCGTCCGGCGTCGGTGATCGAATAGACCTTGCGGCCGCCCTCGGTCGCATGCGTCACCAGGCCCTCGGCCTCCAGCTTGGCCAGCCGCGGGTAGACCGTGCCGGCGGAGGGGGCGTAGAGGCCCTGGAAGCGCTCCTCCAGGAGGCGGATGATCTCGTAGCCGTGCCGCGGGGCCTCGTCCAGCAGCTTGAGGAGATACAGGCGCAGGCGGCCATGGGCGAAGACGGGGGGCATGCTCAGAGCACCTTCTTCTCGGCGGGCGGGTCGGCGGGGGAGTCCTCGTAGGCGGGGCGGCGCAGCAGGGCCAGTCCGCCGGAGATCGTGGTGACCTTGAGGCGGCCGGTGCCCGCGCCCAGCGATCCGGTGATCCTCTTGGCGCCCCACTGGCCGCTGACCCGGAGGTCGTCGAAGGCGTTGGAGACCGTGCCGGTCGTGGTGTTGGCCTCGACCCTGGCGTCGGCCGGGTCGGGCAGCCGGATGGCGACCTCGCCGGAGACCGTGGTGAGGGTGATGTCGGCGCCCTTGCCGGGGTCGAGGTCCAGGACCATGTCGCCGCTGACGGAGTCCGCGCGCACCGCGCCGCCGGCGCCGTCGATCACCGTCAGGTCGCCCGAGACGGAGTTGAACCGCAGCTCCCCCTGGAGCGACTGCACCTCGACGTTGCCGGAGACGGTGTCCGCCCGCACTCCGCCGGTCAGGCCGACCAGGGTGATGTCGCCGGAGATGCCGCGGACGTCCGTACGCCCCGAGATCCCGGAGACCACCGCACTGGCGCCGATCACCCCGACCTCGACCCGGGTGTCGGCCGGCACCGCCACCGAGACCACGGCGCTGCGCTGCCACCCCTTGCGGTCGAGGAACTTCATGAACCCCTTCCAGGGCAGGTCCTCGTACGCGACGGAGAGGGTGCCGCCGTCGAAGGAGACGGTCAGGGGCGGGCCGTGCAGCTCGCTGATCTCCAGGCGTGGGGGGCTGCCGTCGGAGGTGCCGACGACGTTGACCGTGCCGCCCACCAGGCGGACGTTGAGCCCGCGGACGGAGTCCGGGATCTCCAGCGTGCGCGGTGCGGTCACCTCGATCGGATTCTCCGACCACGCGGTCCGGGCTGACATTCCTGGCCTCCCCTGGATAGCCGTGCAACGCAACATATCGCGTCCTCAACAGACACGATATATCGCGGCTTCGGGAAGTCAAGCGGCCCCGACCCTGACCCGTCCCCTACTCGCCCCCTATGTCATCCCTGGTATTTGGCCCTTACGGCGTTCTCTGCGGTGTTCTCCACAGCGCCCTTTGCGGGGGCCTTCGCGGCGGCCAGCGGCCTCTTCGGCGTCCTCTCCGGCGTCCTCGCGCCGTACGGCGTTCCCGCCGCACGGCGCCCCCGCCCCGCCGCCGCTTCTTCCTCGTCCGCCGGCCGCTGTTCGTCCGCCAGCGGCTGCTCGTCCGCCATTCGCTGCTCGTCGGGCAGTCGCCTACTCGTCCGCCAGTCGCCTACTCGTCGTCCTCGTCGTCCAGCCGCGCCAGCCAGGTGGCCAGCCGCTCCACCGGAACCTCAAAGTCCGGGTTCAGGTCGACGAACGTGCGCAGCTGATCGGCCACCCACGCGAGGGTGACCTCCTCCTCGCCGCGCCGGTTCTCCAGCTCCTCGATGCCACGGTCAGTGAAATACACGCGCTCTCCACCAGGGGTCATGGGTCATTCCCGGCCAGGATAGGCAGGCCCACGGACCTCTCGCGCCCCAGCCGCCCGGGGGCTAGCCTGATCACCTGTCAGCGGTCCTGCGGCAATCGGGGAATTGCCGTCCAGGGGGAGCAGGAGGCCGTGATGCAAGATCGCGCACAGCGCATCGAACTGCCCGACGGGACGGAGGTCTGGGCCCGGGTCTCCCGGCTGGACGCCCCCGGACTCGACGGGACCGACCCGCTGCACGGGGACGAGGACGGGGACTTCGAGGACGTCGGCGCCTGGGACGCGCTGGGCGCCCGGGTGGAGGGCCTCCGCGAGGTGATCGGCGGGGTCGCCGCCAGCGTCCGCCAGGCCACCGCACGGGTCGCGCCGCACGAGACCAGCGTGACCTTCGGTGTGGAACTGTCCGCGAAACCGGGCAAGGCGGTCGCCCTGCTCGCCGACGGGGAGGCCAAGACCAACCTCTCCGTCACCCTCACCTGGCGACAGGACCGACAGGACCGACAGACCCGGCAGGGCGAGCAGGACCGGCAAGGTGACCAGGACCGGCAGGGCGACCGGGACCGGCAGCCCGGACAGAACCACGGCGGCGGCGCACCACACCCGGAACCTCCGGCCGCCCCCCAGCCGGTACCTCAGGCGGAAGCTCCGGCCGCCCCCCAGCCGGTACCTCAGGCCGCACCCCCGGCCGTACCGCAGGCGGAACCTCCGGCCGGCCGCCGGGAGCCCGATGACGCGGGCCGCTGATGGCGACCGCCGAGGGACGTACCGCCGGCCGCGGCGACCGTGCCCGGTACGCCCAGCTCCTGGAGCACGCCGGCCGCACCACCGTCGCCCTGCGCGCGGCGCCGGGTGCAGCCGACGCCCGGCTGTGGGGCAGCGGGGTGCTGATCGCCCCGGGATGGGTCCTGACCTGCGCACACGTTCTTGCGGCGAGTGACGGGCGGCGCCGCGAGACCGGTCCGGACGGGGTCTTCGGGGTGGCGTTCGGCGGCCGGGTGGAGCCCGCGCACCTGGTGTACGACCTGAGCCGGCCCGCCCCGGAGGCCGGGCCCGGCGCGGCCCGCGCCGATCTCGCCCTGGTGCGGCTGCTCGACCCGGAGGCCGACCATCCGTGCGCCTGGCTGAGCGACCAGCCGGCGACGCTCCTGGAGGACGCCTACATCTTCCGCGGACACGACAGGTCGGGCGGGCCGGACCCGTTGCCGGCTGCCGGTACCGGGCCCGGGTGCGGCGCCGCCGAGGAACGCGTACTACGTGAGTCGGCGGTGCGCGGGCCGGCCGGGGCGCCGGGCCCGTCGGCCGCCGTGGATCCGTTCATCGCCGTCCGTTTCGGTGCCCGGGACGCCCGGGGGCTCCAGTTCGGCAGCGATGTCCGGGTCAGCCCCGGGGCGTCCGGCGGGCCGCTGATCGACTGTGACCGCGGTGAGGTCGTCGGCATCGTCAAGGGCCGCCACCAGCAGGACCACGTGGGCCTCGCGGTGCCGGTCACCGCGCTGCGCGGGCTGGGCCCGGAGCATCTGGTGGCTGGCGCCGAGGGGCTCGGGCCCGAGCCTTACCACGCGCTGATGGGGCTGCACGACCGCTGGCACTGGACCGGACAGGACCTCGCCCGGGCCGGCGGGCCCACCTGGTTCGACGCGCAGCACGCCATCATGGCGGGCCGCGGCCGCCTCTGGGGCGTCCAGGAGCGGCTGCAGGCCCTGGACCTGCTCGCCCGGCTGCCCGCACCGCGTGACCCGCTGCTCGTCGAGGCGGCGGTCGACGAGGCGCTGGAGCGCGGTGAACGGCCCGGCGCCTGGTCGCTGCGCACCTGGCGGGACGGGCACGGCGCGCTCTATCAGGGCAGCGACCCGTACACGGAACTCCGCGCCTTCGTGCACTACCTGCGCATCGTCGCCCAGCGGACCGCCGACGAGGTGCGGGACGTACCGGGCGAGGAGGCCGCCGCGGTCCGCGGAGCGACGGCCAGGCTCGCGGAGTTCGTCCAGGCCAGGGCGGTCGTCCTGCAGCCGCAGGACCGCCGCCGGATAGGCCCGGTGCGCCGCCGCCCGCGCTCCGTCCTCGTCGAGTTCGAGCCGCTCTTCTACGACGAGAACGGCCATGAGCTCTACAACTGGTCGGTCAGCGAGGGCTACGGCCGGGGGCAGTGGCTGCGGGTGGACGTGCAGGAGTCGGCCGGCGGGGTGCCGTTCGAGGAGGCGCGCGAGCAGGTGCTGCGACGGCTCGGCGGGCGGCTGCTGCGGGCCGACGGGGACGCCGGGCCGGGCGCCCGGGTGCGGCTGGAGGTGGCCGTCCCCGAAGGGCGCTGGGACACCGCCGCCGGCCACTGGGAGGTCGCTGCGTCGACCCGGCGCACCGCCCGGCGGCGGCCGGTCGGTCCCGGCCGGGCCGTGGTCCTGCGTGACCAGGGCCGGCGTGAGGAGGTCGATCCGGCCTGGTTGCGCCGCTGGCAGGGCATGACCGCGGCCCCCGCGCTGACGGCGTTGCGCATCCCGCCCACGGGCGCCGGCGTGCGCCCCGGTGGCTCCGCCGAAAGGGTCTGGCGGCTGCTGGAGACGGCGGAGGACGGGGCGCTGCCCGCGCTGTGCCGGACGGTCGCCGACGGGTTCGGCCGGGACGCGGTCGGGGTGGCCCTGGACACCGGCTTCCCGGCCGGGCTGTGGCCGGCCCGCGGCCACGGCGAGGAGCGGGAGTGCGACGCCGCCTGCGAGGAATTCCACCGCGGCGTACGGGAGTTGCTCCAGGGCTCGGGCGGCCTGGTCCGGCTCCCCGAACTCGTCCGGCAGCTGCGCGCCAAGGCCGCCGAGGCGGCGGAGGAGGGCAGTCACTGGGCGCGGGACCTGATCCTCCTCTACGACGACCCGGAGGACCCGCTGCCTCCGCTCTTCCCGGACCGGCCCCAGGTGTCCCCGGGGTGAGCGGGGGAGTGCACGACGGTGTGCGCCGGGTGGCCGATGCCGTGCCCCCCTTCCGTGCCCCCGCCCGGCGCGCAGCGCCCCGCCTGCGACCCGCGAGACCGGAAACCGCCCCGTGCGCTTCCACAGGGATGGGTACTGTCATAGCTTCGTGGAAGACTTGTTCGTGGACGATGTGGCGCAACGACGCGACGGCGGACGGCAGTTCGGCGTGGCCCGGCTGCGTGCGCGTGACGATGTGAGCGGGACGACGTGAGGGTGCGCCGCGCGGTGGCGCGATGACGTGACCGAAGGTACCGACCCGTCCGGCGACGAGGAGTTCCGACGTGAGCGACTGGCTCATCTACCGTGGCGCGGGAGCACCGCACGACGGAATTGAGCACCTTCCGCCGCCACCCCCTTGGCGTGATTTCGACGGCGGCCCCCTCGTGGCGCCGCCGGCCGCGCTCGACCCCGCCTCCGAGCGCAGGCTCGGCGTGCAGCACCGCGAGGCCAGCCACCACCGCCCCGGCGAGACCGAGCGCGAGCTGGTCAACGCCGCGCTCTACCTGCGCCGGCCGCTGCTGGTGACCGGCGCCCCGGGCAGCGGCAAGAGCACCCTCGCGCATTCGGTCGCGTACGAGCTCGGCCTCGGCCGGGTGCTCAGCTGGCCGGTGGTCAGCCGCAGCACGCTCCGCGACGGCCTGTACGACTACGACGCCATCGGCCGGCTCCAGGACCTCCAGATCGCCCGGGCCGCCCCGTCGCCCGCCGCGGACGGCGCCGCCGGAGGGGCCGACGACGACGGCACCGGCGAACCGGGCGGCGGGATCGGCCGCTACATCCGCCTCGGCCCGCTCGGCACGGCCCTGTTGCCGGCCGCCCGGCCCCGGGTCCTGCTCGTCGACGAGCTCGACAAGAGCGACATCGACCTGCCCAACGACCTCCTCAACGTCCTGGAAGAAGGCGAGTTCCGGATTCCGGAGCTGGAGCGGCTGGCCGGATCCGCGCCCGAGGTGGCGGTGCTCACCGACGACGGCGCGCGGGTGACGGTCCGCGGCGGCCGGGTGCGCTGCCACGCCTTCCCCTTCATCGTCCTCACCAGCAACGGGGAGCGGGACTTCCCGGCGCCCCTGCTGCGCCGCTGCATCCACCTCCACATACCGGCGCCCGACAAGGAGCGGCTGGCCGCCATGGTGCGGGCCCACTTCGGCGAGGGCGCGGCCGAGCGCTACGCATCCGTGATCGACCGCTTCCTGGACCGCGAGCCCGGTGATGTACGCGCCGTCGACCAGCTCTTCAACGCCATCCACCTCACCCAGAAGGCCGGCTGGACGGACCAGGACGAGGAGGAGACCCGGCGGCGACTGACGGCGGAGCTGATGCGGCCTCTCGATCGGACGAGGTGAGTGCGGTGCCCCTCGGGGAGCCCGGTCCAGGCCCCCTCGACGAGTTGGTCGCCCGGCTGACCGCGGCGGGGCTGCCGCCCGATGCCCGGGGCATGGCCGACGCCCTCTGGCTCGCCCAGTGGATCACCCCGGACCCGTCGCCCGCCGAGGGGACGGACGGGGGCGGCGCGGCGGGTGGGGCCGACGGTGCCGACGGGGCCGGAGCTGGCGGTGCCGACCGCCGTCCCGACCATGCGGATCCGGCCACTTTCCGGGTAGGGCCTCCCGTCTCACCGGGCCTGACGGGCGGGAAGGGAGCGTCCTTCGACGGCGACCGCTCCCCGGATCCGGCCGCCGGCGAGGCCGCGTCCGCCGCCGCCCTCCGGGAGGCCGCCCGGCGCCGCGTCGCGGACCTGCTGCCCGCCCGGCCCGAGCCGAGCACCGACCCGGACCGGTACCGCCTCGGCGAGGTCGCGGTCCCGATCGCCTCCGCGTTCCCCGGACTCCTGCCGCTGCAGCGCGCCCTGCGGCCGGTCCAGCGCTACCGCCCGCCGGCCGCCCCGGCCCGCCGCAAGCTGGACGAGCGGGCCACCGCCGAACTCTCCGCGCACGCCGAGATGGTCATCCCGGTGCTGCGCGGGGTGCACCGCCGCACGGCCGGGCTCCGGCTGCTGATGGACGGCTCGTCCTCGATGGCCGTATGGGAGCAGATGCTGCACGACCTGCGCCAGGTCTGCGAGCGGGTGGGCGCCTTCCGGGACGTCACGGTCCACTACCTCCATCCGCACGGCGCGGACGTCGGCGTCACCGCGGCCCCCGGCCCGGGCCGCCCGCTGCGCCCCGCCGACCAGCTGCACGACCCGACGGGCCACCACCTCACCCTCGTCGTCAGCGACTGCGCCGGCCCCCTCTGGCGCGACGGCCGGATGCAGCGGCTGCTCTACCGCTGGGCGGCCGACGCCCCGCTCGCCGTCGTCCAGCCGCTGCCGCAGCGGATGTGGGGGCGGACGCTGCTGCCCGCCGTCGCCGGCACCCTGGTCCGGCGCCAGGGCCCGTACCAGCCCCTCGACTTCCGGCCCGCCCGGCGCCGCCGCCGGCCCGTCCCGCCCCCGGGCACGGAGACCGGGCCGCCGCGCGAGCGCGCCGTCCCGGTGCTCGCCGCCACCCCGTCCGCGCTGGGCTCCTGGGCCCGGCTGGCCGCCGCCGACGCCGGTCTCTCGCTGCGCGGCGCGGCCTCCGTCGTCCGCGCCGACCACGGCGCCGAACCGCACTCCGGCCCGCCGCCCGCCCCCGGGTGCGGCGAACCGTCCCGGATGGTCCGGGAGTTCGACCGGCAGGCGTCGCCGGCCGCCCGGCTGCTCGCGGTGCACCTCTCGGCGGTGCCGCTCGCGCTGCCCGTCATCCAGCTCGTGCAGCGCGCGATGCTGCCGCAGACCGGGCCGGCCGAGCTGGCCGAGGTGCTGCTGAGCGGGCTGGTCGCCCAGGTGCCGCCGGAGGAGTTCCCGCCGGGGGAGCGCGCCCCGGGCGCCGGACCGCCGGAGGAGCAGCTCGCCGCGACCGGCCCCTGGTACGATTTCGTGCCCGGCGTACGGGACGAACTGCTCGCCCGGCTGAGCGCGGGCGAGGCCGCGCTGGTGCTCAAGCACTGCTCGCTCTACATCGAGCGCACCTTCGGGCGCAGCGCCCGCAATTTTCCCGCGGTCGCGGTGGCCATGCTCTCCGGCAGCGGCCGGGAGCCGGAGACCGGCCGGCGGGCGGTCCCCGAACCGTTCGCCCGGGTCTCCGAACGCGTACTGCGCCGCTTCGAACCGGCGCTGCGCCCGCCCGACCGGCGGCCGTACGCGTCCGACGGCCCGGGGGCGGAGGGCGCCGCCCTCCTGGAGCGCTACGAACAGGGCCGCGCCGTCCGCGATCTGATCGAGGCGGTCCGGCTGCTGCGGGCCGCCGCGGAACGCCTCCCTCCGGCCGGCACGGACCTCGCCCGGGCCCTGCTGCACGCCTGGGCGGAATGGCGCCAGCCGGACGCCCTGGAGGAGGCGGAACGGGCGGTGCGCGCGGCCGAACGTGCCCTGGGGGCGGCGCCCCTCGCGGACACCGCGGAACGCGACGCCTCCCGGCACGACTCCCGGGACGGCTCCGGAGACGACTCCGGGCACGGCTCCGGGCACGCCTCCCGGGACGACGACGCCGGTGCGGCCGAGCGGACCCGTGTGCTGATCGTGCTCGGCCGGGTCGCCCACGCCCGCGCCCGGGAGCGCCGCGCCGCCGGTGACCCGGCCGGGGAGCGCACCGCGCTCGCCGAGGCGGCCCGCCAACTCGACGCCGCCTGCGGCCTGATGAGCCTGCTCGACCCCCGGGTGCTGGAGAGCATGGTGCTGCGCACCGAGGTCCTGCGCCGCCTGGCCGCCCTGCCGGCGACGGCCGCGGTGCCGGCGACGGCCGTCCCGCCGGGAACGAGCAGCTCGCCCGGACGGGGCGCCTCGCCCGGAGCGGCCGCCTCGCCCGCAACGGCCGCCACACCCGAAGCACCTGCCACCCCCGAAGCGCCCGCCGCACCGGAGCCGGACGGCACCCCGGGGCCACCGCCGCCCGCGGACCCGCTCGACGAGGCGGAGTGCTCCCTCACCACGCTCCTCGACCGCTGGCCCAGCGGGGAGCAGGTCCCCGGCGAGGTCCATGCCGCCCGCGGCGGGGTGCTGCTCGACCAGGCCCACCGGGCCGCCGCCCGCCGGCCCGAAGAGCCCGGCGCGGCCCGTTCCGCCGAGGAGCTCGCGGTGCGCGCCGCCGACGACCTCGACACCGCCACCGTCCTGCTGCGCCGCCGCGGCAGCACCGCCGACCGCCTGGTGTGCGAGACGCTGCTCGACCTCGCGGCGGCCCGCCGGCTGGGCGGTGGCGCGGCGCTGCCGTCCGTGCTCCCCACCCTGGAGCGGGCCCGGGCGATCGCGCAGGCCCTCGGCGACCCGGTACTGGAGGCCGACAGCCTGCGCCGGATCGCCGCCGCGCAGCGTGCCGTTCACACCCGTACGGGTGCGCTCGCGGCCCTGGACGCGGCGATCGAGGCGCTGGCCGCCGCGCTCCGGCTGACCGCCCCCGACACCCCCGTACACAGCTCGCTGCTCGCCGAACGCGGTGCCGCGCTGTTGCTGCGGGCCCGCCAGGAGCCCGCGGAGGAAGCAGGCCGGCGGCTGGCCGACGAGGCGGTGCACGTCCTGCGCGAGGCGCTGGCCAGGGTCGCGCCGCAGGACCCCGACCTCGGCAGTCGTCGGCTGCTGTTCGGCCGGGCGCTGCGGCTGCGCCACGAACGCCGGCCCTCGGTCGCCGATCTGCACGAGGCCGACTGGATCCTGGAACTGGCCGCCCGGGGCGCCGGGGTGCCGGACGTGGTGTGTGCCGAGGCGTGGATCGAGGTCGGCGACGTGCAACTGCTGCTGGACCGCCGGTTCGGCTCCCGCGAGCGCCACGACCGCGCCGCCGCCTGCTACCGCCGTGCCGCCGCGGCCGCCGGCCGGGCCGGCAGCGCCCTGCTGGCCGCCCGCGCCCACCACCGCCGGGGCGAGGTCCTGGAAGTCACCGCCGGCCCCCGCTCCGCGCTCCAGGCCTACCGCGAGAGCTGGGAACACTGGCAGCGCACCGCCGCCGACCCCGGCCCCGAGGCGCAGCGCACCCGCGACCGGATGCGCGCCCTCGCATCCCCCGCCTGAGCCCCCGGCACCCCCGGCCGGCCGCCGCCGCCCGCACGTGTTTCCGTGGACCGGAGTCCGGGAACACCCCCGTCCAGCCGGCCAGAGGAGAGCAGCGTGGCGAACACCCCCCGCACCGAACCGGCTGTGGCCGCCCCGCCCGGGCCGTCGGCCGAGCCGCTGCCGGATTTCGCGGCGGTCGATGTGGGTTCTCTGGCGGCGCGCACGGACCATGCGGTGCTCGGCGAGGTCGCGGCCCTGCTGCTGCGCAACTGGCCCAGGGGGGACGAGGCCGTGGCGTACTACGAGGACGGCCCCGGCAACTGGCTGCGCTGAACGGCCGGACGGACGTCCTGCGCGCCGCCCGGGTACGCGGGCACCGATTTTTGGGCAAACGCGCACGGAAACCGGCCAGTTGTCCGGACGATTCGATTCTTCGATCGAGGGCTGCGTCATGTAGCAGGAAGTGGACGGGAACTGACGGCCAGGTTGCGCCGGTCCCGTACCTCGACGCAGGCATACGGGGCAGGGGGGCGACGCCGTGGCGGGGGAGACGACCGGCCGGAGCACCGTCGTGCCGTTCCGGCAGTTCATCCTGAAGGTCCACAGCCGCTGCAACCTCGCCTGCACCTACTGCTACATCTACGCCGGCCCCGATCGGAGCTGGCGCGAACGCCCGCGGACCGTCCCGGCCGCCACCGTCCGGCAGACCGCCCTGCGCATCGCCGAACACGCCCGCACCCACCGGCTCCGCGAGATCCGCGTCGACCTGCACGGCGGGGAGCCGCTGCTCACCGGCCCCGGCCCGCTCCTCGACCAGGCCGCCGCCGTCCGCGCCGCGCTGCCCGCCGGCTGCACCGCCCACTTCGGCGTCCAGACCAACGGGACGCTGCTCACCCCGGACACCGTCGACGCGCTCGCCGGCGCGGGCTTCCGCATCGGCCTCAGCCTCGAC
This sequence comes from Streptomyces sp. NPDC048196, assembly GCF_040652715.1. NCBI lineage: Bacteria > Bacillati > Actinomycetota > Actinomycetes > Kitasatosporales > Streptomycetaceae > Streptomyces > Streptomyces sp. NPDC048196. The sequence continues at coordinate 13,048 of NZ_JBEZMM010000062.1, forward strand.
GGCGGCACCCCCGGCCTCAACCGCCGCCGCCTCGACCACGCCGGCCGGCCCTCATGGCCCGCGGTCTCCCGCGCCGTGGCACTGCTCCGGGGCCGCCCCGAGGTGTTCGCCGGGATCCTGTGCACCATCGACGCCACCGCGGACCCCGCCGAGGTCTACGGCTCGCTGCGCGCACTGGACGCGCCGATGCTCGACTTCCTGCTGCCGCACGCCAACTGGTCCAGCCCGCCCCCGGCCACCCTCCCCGCAGGTGCCCCCCGCCCGGTCGCGCCGGGGCCTGCCGGCCGCTCCCCGTACGGCGACTGGCTGTGCACCGTCTTCGACCTGTGGTGGGACGGCGGCCCCGGGCCCCGGGTGCGAGTCTTCACCGAGATCCTCGGTCTCCTGCTGGGACGCCCCAGCACCAGCGAGTCGGTCGGCCTCTCCCCGGTCGTCGCCCTCGTCGTCGACACCGACGGCGCCATCGAACAGGTCGACTCGCTCAAATCCGCCTACGAGGGCGCCGCCGCCACCGGCCTCGACGTCTTCCGCCACAGCTTCGACCAGGCCCTCGCGCACCCCGGCATGGCCGCCCGCCGAAGCGGCCGGGCCGGGCTCGCCGCCCGGTGCCGAAGCTGCGCCCTGGTCGAGGTCTGCGGCGGCGGCAACTACGCCCACCGCTACCGCGCCGACACCGGCGGCTTCACCAACCCGTCGGTGTACTGCGCCGACCTGGAACGCCTGATACGGCACATCGCCGCCCGGCTGGACGCCACCGTTTCCCCCAACTGACCGGCTGCTCACCTGACCTGACGCACTGTCGTCATCCGGAGCACCACTTCGGCTATCGTGCGAAAGAACCAGGGCGTGCCCGATGCCCCCCGCCGCCGCACGCGCGCACCATCGCATCTCAGGGAGACGGTCGCATGGTCGATCAGTCCATTTCCGCTGGTTCCGCCGGTGCCGCCGGGTCCTCCGGTGCTGCCGTTTCCCCCGGCCCGTCCGGCCCGGTCGGCTCCGCCGAGCACATCACCATCAGCTACGCCGGCTTCGCCCGGCCCTGGGCCGCGTGGATCTCCCACCAGCTGGAGCAGCAGGGCCACGGCACGACACTGCTCCGCTGGGACCCGCACGTCGACACCGCCCTGGTCGAGGAGCTGTCGGGCCTGCTGGAGGCCGAGGGCCGGCTGCTGATGGTGCTGGACGACTGGTACTTCCGGCTCGGCCCCAAGACGCAGGACGAGTGGACCGCCGCGCTGCGCGAGGTGGTGCCGCCGCACGCCGACCGGTTCGCCGCGGTGAGCGTGGCCACCCAGAGCCTGCCGGCCACCGCCTCCCTGCTGCGGCCCACCGATCTGCGCGACCTGGACGCCCAGGAGGCCCACCGCCGGGTCCTCACCCGCCTGGGCATCGCCGCCCCGCCGCGCACCGTGGACGACAACGCCCCCGGCGAGCCGCGCTTCCCGAACAACCCGCCCGAGGTGTGGAACATCCCGCGCCGCAACAACCGCTTCACCGGCCGCGACCACGTCCTCGAAGAGCTCTACGGCAAGCTGGCCGGCACCGCGGTGACCGCGGCGCCGCCGCTGGAGACCCGCCTCGCGCTGTACGGCACCTCCGGCGTCGGCAAGAGCCAGATCGCCGCCGAATACGCCCACCGCTTCGGCAACGACTACGACGTCGTGTGGTGGATCAGCGCCACCAACCGCGGCGCCGCCCGCGAACAGCTCGCCGAACTCGCCACCCGCCTCGGCCTCCCCGTCGGCCGCGAGCTGGGCGACCGGATCCGCGCCGTCCACGAAGCCCTGCGCATCGGCCGCCCGTACCGCCGCTGGCTGCTGATCTTCGACAGCGCCGACGACATGGAGCAGATCGAGGACCTGATCCCGGACGGCCGGGGCCACGTCCTGATCACCACGCTCACCCGCGACTGGTCCGGCTCCGGCAGCGCCCAGGAGATCGAGGTGCTGCCGTTCACCCGGGTCGAGTCCGTCGCCTACGCCCGCCGGCGGGCACCGCGGCTGACGCCGGTCGAGGCCGACATGCTCTCCGACGCCGTCCAGGACCTGCCGCTGCTGCTCGCCCAGACGGCCGCCTGGCTCGACGCCAACCCGATGTCCCCCAAGGAGTACATCGAGCTGATCCGCCGCGGCGAGCCCAGCCTCGTCGGCATCCGGATCTCCTCCGACTACCCGATGGCCTTCCAGACCAGCTGGGCCATAACTCTCAACACGCTGCGCGAGCGCAGCCCCGCCGCGGTCGAACTCCTCAAGCTGTTCGCCTTCTTCGCCCCCGACGCCATCCCCGTCCCGATGCTCGCCAAGGCCCGCCGCGGCGACCTGCCCGAGCACCTGGCCGACCTGGCCGCCGAGCCGATCAGCTGGAACACCGCACTGCGCCGGCTGACCGAGTCCACCGCGGTACGCCTCGACTACCAGGTCTCCCAGGACGCCGACCCGGCCGTCGAGACCGCGCTGATGCACCGGCTCTACCACCGGTTCCTGCGCAGCGACATGACCGAGGACGAACGCGACCTGATGGCCGCGACCGCCTGCCGGGTGCTGGTCACCGCAGACCCGCAGAACCCCTCCGACACCCGCTACTGGGAGCGCTACGCCGAACTCATCCCGCACCTGGAGCCCGCCGGGGTCCTCGACAGCGCCGATCCGGCCGTCCAGCAGCTGCTGCTCAACTGCATCGAATACCTCCGGGTCCGCGGTGAGTACCGCATCGGACTGCGGCTGTGCGAGCAGTTCATGTCCCGCTGGCAGACCCGCCTGGAACCCACCCAGCGCACCATGCTCGTGCTCACCCACCAGCACGCCAACATGCTGCGCAGGCTCGGCCGCTACCGCGAGGCCGAAGCCGTCGGCAGCGCCGTCGTCGACCAGCTCGCCGCCGAGCGCGACCCCGCCGACGCCGACCTGCTGCGCGCCCAGGACGGCCTCGCCGGCACCCTGATCGCCCTCGGCTCCTACGAGCAGGCGTACGACCTCTTCGACGCCGTCTGGCGGGCCTACACCGACCTGCTCGGCCCCGAGGCGCCACGCACCCTCTCCTCCCGGCACAACCTCGGCAACGTCCTCGCGCTGCTCGGCCGCTACGAGGAAGCCCTGGTCACCCACCGCGAGGTGCTGGCCTTCCGGGAGCGCGAACTGCGCGCCCGGCACCACCTCACGCTCAACGCGGGCACCGCCTACGCCCGGATGCTGCGCCTGCTGGGCCGCTACCGCGACGCCACCTCCAGCCAGGAGCTCAACGCCCGGCTGCACCTGGCGGTGATGGGCGCGCACACGCCCCAGACGCTGCGTGCCGAGCACAACCTCGCGCTGTGCTGGCGCCGCTCCGGCGAGGTCACCAAGGCCGCCGCCCTGATGGCCGACCTCGTCGAGCGCTCCCGCCGGGTCCAGGGCCCCCGCCACCCGGAGACCCTGATGGTCCGCGCCGACCACGCCACCTTCCTGCGGGAGCACGGCGACCTCGGGCAGGCCCGCGACCTCGCCGAGGAGGTCGCCGAGCGCTATCAGGCGCTGGCCGGTGAACGGCACCCGTACACCGTCGGCACGCTGGGGAACGTCGGGCTGGTCCGCGCGGGGTTCGGGGAGGTGGCTGAGGCACTGGACCTCGCCGAGCGGGCCCTTGCCGGGATGACCGCGGCGATGGGCCCGGACCACCCGTGGACGCTGGGCTGTGCGCTGAACGCCGCGGCCGCCCGCAGCCGGGCCGACGACGAGGAGGCCGCGGTGGAACTGGGCCGCGACATCCTGGAGCGGGCCAAGGCGACGCTGGGCGACCTGCACCCGCTGACCCTCTCCGCGAAGACGGCGCTGGCCGAGGACCTGCGCGCACTGCGCCGCCGCGGCCAGGAGGCGGCGAAGCTGGAGCAGGAGGCCATCCAGCAGCTCTCCGAGACGCTGGGCGCCGAGCACCCGCACACCCTCTCCGCCCGCCGCCGGCGGCGCCCGTACTGGGACTTCGAGCCGCAGCCCGTGTGACGCCTGTGCCGCGCACGGCGAAGGGCCCGCCCCCCGAGGGGGACGGGCCCTTCCGCTTGTGCCTGCCGGTCCGGTGACGCTTACGCGTCGAAGACCTCCGCGACCAGCTGGGCCTGTTCGGCCTGGTGGCGCTTGGCGGAGCCGACGGCCGGGGACGAGGAGTGCGGGCGCGAGATGCGCCGCAGCCGCTCGCCGTGCGGGACGTCGGCACCGACCGCCAGGTCGAGGTGGTCGATCAGGTTGAGGCCGAGGAACGGCCAGGCACCCTGGTTCGCCGGCTCTTCCTGCGCCCACAGGTACTTCTCGGCGTTCGGGAACTTGGCGATCTCCGCCTGGAGCTCCTTGCCGGGCAGCGGGTAGAGCCGCTCGATGCGGACGATCGCGGTGTCGTTCGCGCCGCGCTTCTGCCGCTCCGCGTCCAGGTCGTAGTAGACCTTGCCGGAGCAGAAGACGACCTTGCGGACGTCCTCGGGCTTGACCGTGGAGTCGCCGATCACCGGGCGGAAGCCGCCCGAGGTGAACTCCTCCGTCTTCGACGCCGCGGCCTTCAGACGCAGCATCGACTTCGGGGTGAAGACGATGAGCGGCTTGTGGTGCGGGTTGTGCACCTGCCAGCGCAGCAGGTGGAAGTAGTTGGAGGGCAGCGTCGGCGCCGCCACGGTCATGTTGTTCTGCGCGCAGAGCTGCAGGAACCGCTCGATCCGGGCCGAGGAGTGGTCCGGGCCCTGGCCCTCGTAGCCGTGCGGCAGGAGCAGGGTGACGCCGGAGGTCTGGCCCCACTTCTGCTCGGCCGAGGAGATGAACTCGTCGACGACGGTCTGCGCGCCGTTGACGAAGTCACCGAACTGGGCCTCCCACATGACCAGCGCCTCGGGGCGGGCCAGCGAGTAGCCGTACTCGAAGCCCATCGCCGCGTACTCGCTCAGCAGCGAGTCGTAGACGTTGAAGCGGGCCTGGTCCTCGGAGAGGTAGAGCAGCGGGGTGTAGTCCTCGCCGGTCTCGCGGTCGATGAGCACCGCGTGCCGCTGGCCGAACGTACCGCGGCGGGAGTCCTGGCCGGCGAGCCGGACCGTGGTGCCCTCCATCAGCAGCGAACCGACGGCGAGGGTCTCGCCCATGCCCCAGTCGATGGCGTCGTCCTCGACCTGGGCCGCGCGGCGCTGCAGCTGGGGCAGCAGACGCGGGTGCACGGTGATGTGCTCGGGGATGTTGACCTGCGACTCGGCGATCCGCTTGACGACCTCCTGGGAGATCGCGGTGTCGACGAAGACCGGGAACTCCGCCTTGGGCTGCGGCACCTCGGGGGCGGCCGGAGCCGTCGTGGCGTCGCGGACCTCGGTGAAGACCTTCTCCAGCTGGCCCTGGAAGTCCTGGAGCGCCTGCTCCGCCTCTTCGAGGGTGATGTCACCACGGCCGATCAGCGACTCGGTGTAGAGCTTGCGCACCGAGCGCTTCTTGTCGATCAGGTCGTACATCAGCGGCTGGGTGAAGGCCGGGTTGTCCGACTCGTTGTGACCGCGGCGGCGGTAGCAGATCAGGTCGATGACCACGTCCTTGTTGAACGCCTGGCGGAACTCGAAGGCCAGACGGGCGACGCGGACGACGGCCTCGGGGTCGTCACCGTTCACGTGGAAGATCGGCGCCTCGATCATGCGGGCCACGTCGGTGGCGTACATCGAGGAGCGCGACGACTCCGGGGCGGCGGTGAAGCCGACCTGGTTGTTGATGACGACGTGCACCGTGCCGCCGGTGCGGTAGCCGCGCAGCTGGGACATGTTCAGCGTCTCGGCGACCACGCCCTGGCCGGCGAACGCCGCGTCACCGTGCAGCTGGATCGGCAGGACCGTGAAGTCCGTGCCGCCCTTGCCGATGATGTCCTGCTTGGCGCGCGCGACACCCTCGACGACCGGGTCCACGGCCTCCAGGTGGGAGGGGTTGGCGGTCAGCGAGACCTTGATCTGCTCGCCGTCCAGGCCGGTGAAGGTGCCCTCGGCGCCCAGGTGGTACTTCACGTCGCCGGAGCCGTGCATCGACTTCGGGTCGAGGTTGCCCTCGAACTCGCGGAAGATCTGTGCGTAGGACTTGCCGACGATGTTGGCGAGGACGTTGAGGCGGCCGCGGTGGGCCATGCCGATGACGACCTCGTCCAGCCGCGACTCGGCCGCGGAGTCGATGACCGCGTCCAGCAGCGGGATGACGGACTCGCCGCCCTCCAGCGAGAAGCGCTTCTGGCCGACGTACTTGGTCTGCAGGAACGTCTCGAAGGCCTCGGCGGAGTTCAGCCGGCGCAGGATGCGCAGCTGCTCCTCGCGCTCGGGCGACTTGTGCTGGCGCTCGACCCGGTCCTGGATCCACTTGCGCTGCTTGGGGTCCTGGATGTGCATGAACTCGATGCCGGTGGTGCGGCAGTACGAGTCACGCAGCACGCCCAGGATGTCGCGCAGCTTCATCATGGACTTGCCGGCGAAGCCGCCGACCGCGAACTCCCGCTCCAGGTCCCACAGGGTGAGGCCGTGCTCGGTGATGTCGAGGTCGGGGTGCTTGCGCTGGTGGTACTCCAGCGGGTCGGTGTCGGCCATGACGTGGCCGCGGACCCGGTAGGAGTGGATCAGCTCGAAGACCCGCGCGGCCTTGGTGACGTCGTCGTCGTGCGACGCGTCGATGTCGCGCATCCAGCGGATCGGCTCGTAGGGGATCCGCAGCGACTTGAAGATCTCGTCGTAGAAGTCGTTCTCGCCGAGCAGCAGCTGGCTCATGATGCGCAGGAACTCGCCGGAGGCGGCGCCCTGGATCACGCGGTGGTCATAGGTGCTGGTCAGCGTCATGACCTTGGAGATGCCCATCTTGTTCAGGGCGTCCTGCGAGGTGCCCTGGAACTCGGCGGGGTAGTCCATGGCGCCGACGCCCATGATCATCGACTGGCCGGGCATCAGGCGCGGCACGGAGTGGACCGTGCCGATGCCGCCGGGGTTGGTCAGCGACGCGGTGACTCCGGTGAAGTCGTCCATCGTCAGCTTGTTGTCCCGGGCCCGGCGGACGATGTCCTCGTAGGCCTGCCAGAACTCGAAGAACGAGAGCGTCTCGGCCTTCTTGATGGCGGCGACGACCAGCTGGCGCTCGCCGCTCGGCTTCACCAGGTCGATGGCCAGGCCGAGGTTGACGTGCTCGGGCTTGACCAGGGTCGGCTTGCCGTCCTTCTGCGCGAAGGAGTAGTTCATCGACGGCATGGCCTTGAGGGCCTGCACCATCGCGTACCCGATGAGGTGGGTGAAGGAGACCTTCCCGCCCCGGGCGCGCTTGAGGTGGTTGTTGATGACGATGCGGTTGTCGAAGAGCAGCTTCACCGGGACCGCGCGGACGGACGTGGCCGTCGGCAGCTCCAGGGAGGCGTTCATGTTCTTCGCAACGGCGGCCGACGGGCCACGCAGGGTCACGAACTCGGGACCGGCGGCCGGGGCCTCGCCGTCGGCCTTCGCAGCCGGCTTCGCGGCGGCCGGCTTCGGCGCGGGCTTCGCGGCGGCGGGCTTGGCGTCGGCGGCCTTGGCCGGCGCGGGCTTGGCGGGGGCCGGGGCGCTCGCGGCCGGGGTGGCCGGCGCGGCGGCGGGCTTCGGCCCGTCCGCGGCGGGGGCCGCGGGGGACGACTGGGCCGGGGCGGCCGCAGCGGGGGCGGGGGCCTCCGCCGGCGTGCTCGGCGCGGTGGCGCCGCCCGGCTTGTAGTCGGCGAAGAAGTCCCACCAGGCTCGGTCTACCGAGTTCGGGTCCTGGAGGTACTGCTGGTAGATCTCGTCGACGAGCCACTCATTGGGGCCGAACGCAGCAGCAGGGCTCTTGCCCTGCCCCGCTTGATCGGCCTCGTTCGAGATGCTCGAAGTGTTGGGGGACTGTAGCGACACGGCGGCAACCGCCCTCTTCCGCTTCCTAAGGTGGTGGACAGCGGGAATAAAGGCTACGCCTCTTGTGACCTTTGGTGCAGTCCGGGAGGGCCACTCGTCGCGCACGTCACATTCACCGAAGGGTTTCAGGGCATGACTTGGCGGGAAACACACGGAGTTTGCCCGTGTGCGGGTAGCACTCACCGTCGTCGCACCCACGGGGTGAGTGCTCCTACCACCGACCCTACGCCAGCGACCGTCCGTACGGTCGTCAGCTCCGTGCTGACTCCTGCCCCGGAAGAGTGACCCGGATTCGGCAACCCCGTGCCGATTCGGCCACACCGATCCGGCCGCCGTGCAGGTCCACCGCCCAGCGGGCGATCGCCAGGCCCAGGCCCGTACCGCCGTCCGTCCCCGGGCCCGAGGGGCCCGGGCCGCCGCGGTTGAAGCGCTCGAAGACCCGGTAGCGCTCCGACTCCGGGATGCCGGGACCCTCGTCCTGCACCTCCAGCGTCAGGCCCTCCGGGCCCTCGCCGCGCCGGGCACGCACGGTGACCCTGCCATGCCGGGGGCTGTGCTTGATCGCGTTGTCGATGAGATTCGCCACGACCTGGTGCAGCCGCTCCGCGTCCGCGTACGCGGTGAGCTCCGGGGGCGAGACGTCGAGGTGCAGATGGACGTCCGTACGGGTGTGGGTGCCCGAGCCGGTCAGCCCGGAGAGCGTGGAGGCGCCGCGGCTCATGTTGGCCTCCTTGAGGACCCCGGACAGATACGGCCAGACCTCGAAGCGCCGGGCGTGCAGCGGCACCACGCCGTTGTCCAGCCGCGACAGGTCGAGGAGGTGCTCGACCAGGCGGCCCAGCCGCTCGGTCTGCTTCAGGGCGGTCCGCATCGTCTCGGGATCGGGCTCGCAGACGCCGTCGACGACGTTCTCCAATACGGCGCGCAGCGCGGCGATCGGCGTGCGCAGCTCGTGCGAGACATTGGCGACCAGCTCCTTGCGGTGGGTGTCCACCGCTTCGAGGTCGGCCGCCATCCGGTTGAAGGCGACGGCCAGGTCGCCGAACTCGTCGCGGCGGCCCGAGCGCACCCGGCGGGTGTAGTCACCGTGCGCCATCGCGCGGGTGACGTCCGTCATCTCCCCGAGCGGGGCGGTCAGGCTGTTCGCCACGAACTGGGTGATCAGCAGCGAGGCGATGATCGAGAAGATCGTGATCACCCGCAGCTCGGTCGCCGAGTGCATGGCGACGAACACCAGCAGTGTGGTGATGATCACCGAGACGCTGACGAGCGCGCCGAGCGCGGCCTTGACCGAGCGGTACGGGTCCAGCGGGCGCAGCGCCTCCCAGACCCGTTTTCCCAGCTCACGGACGGGCGTGCGCCACCACCGGCGTTTCGGCAGCGGCCAGGAACGCAGGCGCCAGGGGCTCATGCCGGCGGGGTCTCCAGGGCGTAGCCGACGCCATGGACGGTACGGATCCGCTCGGCGCCGATCTTGCGGCGGAGCGCCTTGATGTGGCTGTCGACCGTACGGGTCCCGGAGGCGTCCGCCCAGTCCCACACCTCGGCCAGCAGCTGCTCGCGGGAGAGCACCGCGCGCGGGGTGTTCGCCAGGCAGACCAGCAGGTCGAACTCGGTCGGGGTCAGATGGACGTCGGCCCCGCGGACCCGGACCCGGCGCTGGGCGTGGTCGATCTCCAGCTCACCCAGTCGGAGGATGCCGCTGCGCGGGGTGTGCGCGGCCAGCGCGGCGCGCTCGACCCGGCGGAGCAGGACGTGCACCCGGGCGGCCAGCTCGCGCATGGAGAACGGCTTGGTCATGTAGTCGTCGGCGCCGACGCCGAGGCCGACCAGCATGTCCGTCTCGTCGTCCCGGGCGGTGAGCATCATCACCGGAACGGGGCGCTGGGCCTGGACCCGGCGGCAGACCTCCAGGCCGTCGAAGCCCGGCAGCATCACGTCCAGGACCAGCAGGTCGGGCTGCCAGGCCTCGGCGGTGTCCACCGCGGCCGGGCCGTCGGTGGCCGTCTGCACCTGGAAGCCCTCGGCGCGCAGCCTGGCCGCGATGGCTTCGACGATCGTGGGGTCGTCCTCCACCACCAGCACCCGGCGCTGGGCGCCCGGTGTGGCAGCGGCGGCGCCGCCCTGCGTTGTCTGAGTCTGGTCCATCGCCCGCCCCTGCATTCCCTGCGTGGTCGCGTCTTGCTGGGCAGCAGCGTACGGGCATGGTGTGACTGTCGGCTACGCAGCCTTCCGAGCGAGGTGGACGACGTCGGGGACGCCTCGGACAACCGGGATCTCTTCCGTACGCACCCCATGGAAACCGGCATTTCGCAGCGCTTCCTCGAAGGCCGGGGAGGGCTGCGCGGACCAGACGGCGAGCACCCCGCCCGGGGTGAGCCGGTCCCGGCAGGCGGCGAGGCCGGCGGGGGAGTAGAGGCCGTTGTTGTCCTCGGTGACGGTCCAGTCGGGGCCGTTGTCGATGTCGAGGCAGAGGGCGTCGTAGGTGACGGGACCGCTGGGGGTGACGGGGCGGTCGTCGCCGGCGGGACCGCCGTGGGTGACGGGGCCCTCGTCGCTGCGGGGCGGTGCGGTGTCCGTGCGGAGGTGGGCGACGAGGTCGGTGTGCAGGATCTCGCTGCGGGGATCGGCCAGCGCCGCGGCCGAGATCGCGGACAGCGGGCCGGTCCGGTGCCAGTCGATGACCGCGGCCTCGCGTTCGACGACCGTGATCCGGCCCCAGCGCGGCTGCTCGGCCGCCCGGGCCAGCGAGAAGCCGACGCCCAGGCCGCCGATGAGGACGGCGGGCCGCGCCCGGTCGGCCGGCAGCTCGCTCAGTGCGGCGTCGACCAGCAGGCGCTCGGAGCGGCCGTCGGAGGTGTCCATCAGGAAGCAGCCGTTGGCGATGATCTCGTGGATGACGGGCGGGCCGCCCGGGGACCCGGGCCGTTCCCGCAGGACCACCTCGCCGTACGGGCCCTCGCGGCGGTCGAGCGTGCGCGGGGCCTCGGGGAGCTCGGACGGGGTCTGCGGCGGGGTGACGGGAGCAGCCATACGGCCATGGTGGCCAAGAGGGAGCCCGGTGGTCCAACGGCTTATGGGCGCTGGAAGGAGAGGTGGTCGCGTGCGGGCAGGCCGGGCCGCCCGGTACGCGGCGGGGCCGGGCGCGGCGGTCCGCGGAACGCTGGCGCGGGTAGGTGGAAGGGAGTCCGGCGGGACCGTGGGGCGCCCCGTGAGGGTTGCCTCGTGTGAGGCATCTCACTCTCACAGCTTCTTCATGGGTTGAGCGTGCAGGCTGGTCCGCGACGTTGTGCAGGGCGAGCGGACGTGCACGGCGGAGCACTCACGCACGGCCCAGGGACTCCGGGCGTGGCTCGGTGGATGCGTCAGGACGGAAGGGGCCTTGTGACCGTGAGCAGGCTGGGGACCGTCGGGGGAATGCGGGTCGGGGGAGCGCGGGGGGAGCGGACGTCGGGCGGCCGGGCGACGGGGGCGCCGGATGGTCGGTCGACGGCCGGGAGAACGGGAGCGGACGGACCGCCCGCCGTCCTGCCGGGCATTCCCCGGCAGCGCACCGGCCGGGACGCCGCGGCACCCGTGGCCGCTGTGGAGAGTGGGGCCGGTCCGTCGGGTGCCCGCCCGCGGCCCTGGCGGCTGCTGCTCAACACCCCTTTCTCCGCCGGCTATGCGCTGCTGCTCGTGGCCACCTCCCTCTTCGCCGAGCACGCCGACCCCACCCTGGTCTCCCAACTGCTCCAGGGCTCCAGCACGGACGTGGTGCACCTCGCGCAGGCCCCGCTGCTGGTGCTGGTCGCCAGCGCGTTGTGGGTCGCCGGCGGACTGACCTCCGGTTACGCCCTCGGCTTCCTCGTCGTACTGCCCACGCTGGAACGGCGGATCGGCGGGCTGCGCACCGCCGCGGTCTTCTTCGGTGGGCATGCGCTGGCCACCCTCGCCACCGAGGTGCCGGTCGCCTTCACCGTCGCCGCCGGCGGGCTGCCGGAGAGCTCGCTGCACCGCCTCGACTACGGCATCAGCTTCGGCGTGATGACCTGCACCGGCGCCCTGGCCGGGGTGCTGCCGGCCTGGCTGCGCTGGCCGCTGCTGGGCGGCGTCGGCTGGTTCGCCGGCACCGCCCTGCTCGCCTACGCCGACCCGATGACGGACTGGGGCCATCTGCTCTCGCTCACCCTGGGCGTGGCGAGCTGGCCACTGCTCCGCCACTGGCGGGCCGTTCGCACCGGCCCCACCCCGCTCCTCGGCGACCTGGGCCACCCGGCCCTGCGGGGCGCGGACACCGCCTGAGCGGGGGCGTCGCGGGGAGTTGCGGTGCGTCCCGGGGTGTTGCGGGAGTCCTGGGGAGTCGCGGGGTGTCCCGGGGAGTCGCGGGGTGTTGCGGGAGTCCCGGGGCGTGGGCGCGCCTTGAACCGTCGGGGTGCTGGCATGTCGTGAGTCGCGGGGGTGCGGGCACGCCCTGAACCATGGGGTGCCGGAATGTCGTGAATCGCGGGGGCGGGCACGCCTGAGCCGTGGGGTGCCGGCACGCCCTGGATCGCAGGGTGTCGGTACACCTGAACCGCGGTGCGGGTGCCCGCGCTGAACTCGGGGCATGCGCCCGCGACGGACGGAGGGAGGGACGGACGGAGGGGCGAACGGAGGAACGGACGGAGGCACGAGCGGAGCTACGCCGCACGCCGGGGCGCGACCACGCCCGGCGCGCCGTACGCCTACCGCACCGCCTACCGCGCGGTCCCCCGCCCGCCGTGGGCCAACTACGGCCGTACGGCGGACCGGTAGCTCTGCGCGATGGCGTAGGCGCAGCCGCCCAGGAGGGCGACGCCGGACAGGACGCCGCTGACGAACGGCACCCACACCACGGCACGGGTCGCGGCCATTCCGAGACCGGCCACGCCGAGCGCGGTGAGCGCCGAGCCCGGGACGGCGATCGAGCGCCGCTGCCAGACCGCGGCCAGCGCCATGAAGTGCAGGCCGACGATGAGCGCGATCCAGGCCACGGCGGTCTCGTCGGGGGCGCCGGCCGCACGCAGCGCGAGCCGGCCGCCGATCAGCAGCACCGCCTCGGCCGCCACCACGAACCCGAACTTCCCGCGGAACCAGTCCGCCCGGGGAGCCCCGTCCCCGTCCACCACGGCCCGGCCCCGGCGGCCCGCCAGCAGCGCCAGCGCCAACAGGCCCGCGAAGGTGAGCACCGCGACCACGCGCAGGGTGACGCCGACGGCGGGGCTCAGCGGATCGTGCGCGTTGGCGACCACGAAGACCGTCCCGAACAGTGCACCGATGAACACCCCGGACATCCGCTGCAACATGCCGCGAACCTAGCAGTCCTGACGTGCCGTGAGGGTCGTCCGGGCCGGAGCCGAGGGGCCGTTGTGGCGGCGAACGGTCGCCCCCTTGACCTCCTTTCTCCCTGCCCCGGTCCCGCTACCCAAGCCACATGGGCATCGCGTCACCCCAGCCACATGAGCATTGCGTCCCCCTTCTCCGCCGCCGCGCCGAAGAACGGCCGCAGGAGTGCGTAGTAATCGGTGACGTAGTCCAGTGGTTCCCCCCGGTCCCACACGATCGTCGGGTAGACCTCCGCCTTGGCGAGGTCCTCCGGGCCGACCCCGGCCGTCAGGCTCGCCGCGGGTATCTCCGCGAGCGCCTCGGCCGCGGTCCGCACCCGCTCGGGGGTGAGGTAGCGCGGCGGGCCGTAGCCCCAGTCCTCGGCGTCCGGGACGGCTTCCTCGCCGTGCACGACGTCCACCGGGAAGCCGGCGCGGCGCAGCAGGAATCCCAGCGCGTCCCAGCTCTTGTCGACGTCCAGGCAGCGCGCCTTCGCCGGCTCGGGCGCCGCTTGGGCCTCCGCCTCACGCCGCCGGGCGACGAGCGTGAGCCCCCACTCCGGATCGCCCAGGACACGGGTGAGTTCGGCAGGTGTCACACGTGCGTACTCTCCGATCATGCTCATGTGACCGAGGTTAGGGGCGACCACTGACAACGCGGCTCGGCTTCGCCGGTGCCTCCCACGTACCCGTCTCTCCCGCCGCGGGGCTTGCTTGCCGTTGCGCGCTTGCGGCGCCCCGCACGTAGTTGGCCGTCCCGCCGCGGGTGGTCTCGCCGTTGCGCCTGCGGCGGGCTGGGTTTGTGGTGGGTGCGGTGACGGGCCTCCGGGGCCGGTCGTGTGGACTGCTGACGCTTTACGTCCACACAACCGGCCCCTCCGGCCCGTCCCCTCCCGTTGGGGGAGTGTGCGGGTGAGTGGGGGTGAGGGCGTTCGGCGCCTGCCGGAGTCGTGGGTGCGGCCTGGGAGAATGGGGGTCCTCTTCGGGCGCTGCCGCGTACCGCGCCCGCCGGCCTGCAGGAGTATTCGCATCGTGTCCCGTGACCGCACCGCCCGTCCGCTTCCCGACGCCGTCGCATCCGGTCGGCAGACCGCCGACCTGGGCCTCACGCCTGTCGACCGCGGCCTGACGGCCGACTGTGGCAGCTGCTTCGGGCTCTGCTGCGTCGCGCTGCCGTTCGCGCGCTCGGCGGACTTCGCGATCGACAAGGACGCCGGCCGGCCCTGCCCCAATCTGCAGAGCGACTTCCGTTGCGGGATCCACCGCGACCTGCGGGACCGCGGCTTCTCCGGCTGCACGGTCTTCGACTGCTTCGGTGCCGGGCAGAAGGTCTCCCAGGTCACCTTCGGCGGCGAGGACTGGCGGCAGGCGCCCGGTACGGCCCGGCAGATGTTCGACGTCTTCCCCGTCATGCGGCAGCTGCACGAACTCCTCTGGTACCTGTCCGAGGCACTGACCCTGCCGGCGGCCCGCCCGGTCCACGACGACCTGCGCGCCGCGCTGGAGAAGACCGAGGCCCTCACCCGCGGCAGCGCGGAGGAGCTCGGTGAGTTGGACGTGCCCGCCCACCGGGCCGAGGTCAACGTCCTGCTGCTGCGCACCAGCGAGCTCGTCCGGGCCGAGGTGCCCGGCCGGAAGAAAGAGCGGCGCGGCGCCGACCTGATGGGGGCCCGCCTCAAGGGCGCGCGGCTCCAGGGCGCCAACCTCCGCGGGGCGTACCTGATCGCCGCCGACCTCACGGGGGCGGACCTGCGCCGCGCCGACCTGATCGGCGCCGACCTGCGGGACGCCGACCTCAGCGGCGCCGATCTGACGGGCGCGCTCTTCCTGACCCAGCCCCAACTGAACGCGGCCAAGGGCGATGCCGCCACCAAGCTCCCGTCCGGTCTGGCTCGCCCCGGCCACTGGCGGCCCGCCGCCTGATCGCTCACAGCGAACGCGCGGCGGGGAACATCTCCCCGGCTCCCGGCATTGAGTGGGTAAAGCTCAACTTGTTTGCCGAAGGGGAGATCATGGCTTCGACGTCCACACCGCTCACTCTGCCCGTGCTGCCCCTCGATGACGAGGTCGTGCTCCCCGGCATGGTGGTGCCCCTGGACCTGTCCGACACGGAGGTGCGCGCCGCGGTGGAGGCCGCGCAGGCCGCCGCCTCCTCGGGCAACAAACCGCGGGTGCTCCTTGTGCCCCGCGTCGACGGGAACTACGCCGGCATCGGCACGCTCGGGCGGATCGAGCAGGTCGGACGGCTGTCCGACGGCGATCCCGGAGCGCTGATCAGGGGCCTCGGCCGGGTGCGGATCGGGTCCGGCACGACCGGGCCCGGTGCCGCGCTGTGGGTGGAGGGCACCGCAGTGGAGGAGACGGTCCCGGACCCTCTGCCGGGCGCCGTCAGCGAACTCGTCACGGAGTACAAGGCGCTGGCCACCAGCTGGCTGCGTAAGCGCGGCGCCTGGCAGGTCGTCGACCGTGTCCAGGGCATCGAGGACGTCGGGACGCTGGCGGACAACTCCGGCTACTCGCCGTTCCTGACCGTCGAGCAGAAGGTGCGCCTGCTGGAGACCACCGACCCGGTCGCCCGGCTGAAGCTCGCCACCGAGGCGCTGCGGGACCATCTCGCCGAGCAGGACGTCGCCGAGTCCATCGCCAAGGACGTCCAGGAGGGCGTCGACAAGCAGCAGCGGGAGTTCCTGCTGCGGCGCCAGCTGGAGGCGGTCCGCAAGGAGCTCGCCGAGCTCAACGGCGATCCCGAGGACGAGAGCGACGACTACCGCGCCCGGGTCGAGGCCGCCGATCTGCCCGAGGACGTCCGCAAGGCCGCCCTCAAGGAGGTCGACAAGCTGGAGCGGGCCAGTGACCAGAGCCCCGAGGGCTCCTGGATCCGCACCTGGCTCGACACCGTCCTCGAACTGCCGTGGAACGAACGGACCGAGGACGCCTACGACATCGCCGGCGCCAAGGAGGTCCTGGACGCCGACCACGCCGGCCTGGCGGACGTGAAGGAGCGGATCACGGAATACCTGGCCGTCCGCAAGCGGCGGGCCGAGCGCGGTCTGGGGCTGGTCGGTGGCCGCCGGGGCGGCGCGGTGCTCGCGCTGGTCGGGCCGCCCGGTGTGGGCAAGACCTCGCTGGGCGAGTCCGTGGCGCGCGCCATGGGCCGCAAGTTCGTCCGGGTCGCGCTCGGCGGCGTCCGGGACGAGGCGGAGATCCGCGGCCACCGCCGTACGTACGTCGGCGCGCTGCCGGGCCGGATCGTCCGGGCGATCAAGGAAGCCGGTTCGATGAATCCGGTCGTCCTGCTCGACGAGATCGACAAGGTGGGCTCCGACTTCCGGGGCGACCCGGCCGCTGCCCTCCTGGAGGTGCTGGACCCGGCGCAGAACCACACCTTCCGCGACCACTACCTGGAGGTCGAACTCGACCTGAGCGACGTGGTCTTCCTGGCCACCGCCAACGTCCTGGAAGCCATCCCCGAGCCGCTGCTCGACCGTATGGAGCTGGTCCGGCTCGACGGCTACACCGAGGACGAGAAGGTCGTCATCGCCCGGGACCACCTGCTGCCGCGTCAGCTGGAACGGGCCGGTCTGGAGGCCGGCGAGGTGACGCTGGAGGAGGACGCGCTGCGCAAGCTGGCGGGCGAGTACACCCGCGAGGCGGGCGTGCGGAATCTGGAGCGGTCGATCGCCCGGCTGCTCCGCAAGATCGCCGCACAGCACGAAATCGGCGAGCGGGAGCTGCCGTTCGGCGTCGGCGCGGAACAGCTGCGCCCGCTGATCGGGCGGCCGCACCACACCCCCGAGTCGGCCCAGGACCCGGCCGAGCGGCGGACGGCCGTGCCGGGCGTGGTGACGGGCCTCGCGGTCACCGGCGCGGGCGGTGACGTCCTCTACGTGGAGGCGTCGCTCGCCGATCCGGAAACCGGGGCCTCCGGTCTGACGCTGACCGGCCAGCTCGGTGACGTGATGAAGGAGTCCGCGCACATCGCGCTGTCGTTCCTGCGCTCGCACGGCGCGGAGCTGGAGCTTCCGGTCGGCGACCTGAAGGAGCGCGGGGTGCATCTGCACGTACCGGCCGGTGCCGTTCCCAAGGACGGGCCGAGCGCGGGCGTGACGATGACGACGGCGCTGGCCTCGCTGCTGTCGGGCCGGCAGGTCCGGCCGGACGTGGCGATGACCGGTGAGGTCTCGCTGACCGGGCGGGTGCTGCCGATCGGCGGCGTCAAGCAGAAGCTGCTCGCGGCGCACCGCGCGGGGATCACCACCGTGATCATCCCCAAGCGCAACGAGCCGGACCTGGACGACGTGCCCGCCGAGGTCCTGGCGGCCCTGGAGGTGCACCCGGTCTCGGACGTCCGCCAGGTGCTGGAGCTCGCGCTGACCCCGGCCCGCAACGGCGCGGCACCGGAGGTTCCGGTCGCGGCGTGACGGTAACGCGACCGGAGCGGAAGACCCCTCCCGCGGCAGGCGGGAGGGGTCTCGGGGTGCCCGCCGGGCCGTCGGCGGGCCGGCCGCGCTAGCCGTTGGCCAGCGCCTGGAGCCGGTCCATCGCGCCGTTGAAGCGGTTGTGGTCACCGACCGTGGGGCCGGTCGAGGTGTACTGCCAGATGGTGTGGAAGCCCCAGCCGGCCGGGAGTTCGCCGACCGAGGAGCCGTAGCGCGGAACCCACAGCGGGTTGACCGCGCCGAAGACGGACGAATTGCCGGTGCACTGCTTCCACCAGCTGGTGGAGGTGTAGATGACCGCGTCCCGGCCGGTGCGCGCCTTGTAGGTGGCGAACCAGTCCTTCATCCAGTTGACCAGTCCGGCCGCGCTGAGCCCGTAACAGGTCGCGCCGTAGGGGTTGTACTCCATGTCCAGCGCGCCGGGCAGCGTCCTGCCGTCCCGGGACCAGCCGCCGCCGTGGTCGACGAAGTAGTTGGCCTGGGCGGCGCCGCTGGAGGTGTTGGGGGTCGCGAAGTGGTAAGAGCCGCGGATCATGCCGGCGTTGTAGGAGCCGTTGTACTGCTGCGCGAAGTACGGGTTGGTGTAGCTGGTGGACTCCGTCGCCTTGACGTAGGCGAACCGGACGCCGCTGTTCCAGAGCGTCGACCAGGCGACATTGCCGTTGTGACTGCTGACGTCCACGCCCTCGACGGACGCCGCGAGCGAGCCCGCCGGCGGGGCGGCGCGGCCGGCCGCGGTGCCCTCGTGCCTGGCGATCTGCGAGCCGGCCCAGTCCTGGCCGGGGTGGCTGGGCTCGGGTGCGCGCCGCACGGCCGTGGCACCGGCCGTGGCGGGCAGCGCCAGGAGCAGGGCGAGGAGGGTGAGGAAGGTCCCGGTCACGGTCGCGAGCGAGCGTGCGGGGCGATGGGGGGAGCCGGATCTGAGCACGGACATACGTGTCTCCGGAGATCTCGGTGTGACCTGAGGGGGGATGCGTGCTGCTCTGAGGGGGGTGATCTGCCGGCATGGCGTGGGCGCGGCTGACACGGAGGTGCGGACGTGCGGGACGCGCGGCGGGACCTTTGGCGAACGGCCCGCCGTTTGGTGTGGCCATGCCATAAATGACGATACGCGCGTAGACCGGCGTGACAAAAGAGGGTCCCTGGGCTGCCGTTGGTCTAATCCTGCGAAATACTGGCCGAGCTGCGGCTTCGGCCGACGGGGGCGGAAACTTTCAGACCAGGAAATGCGGGAAGGGGCGCTGACGTGCACGACACCGGGGCCGACGGGATGGCGGCGGACGGCGAGCCGGTGGGTGTGGACCAGGTATTCCTCGCCCTGGAACGCGAATTGGCGGTGTTCCTCCGCCGGGCCCGGGCCTCGTCCGGTGAACTGGCCCGCGAGGTGCACCCCGACCTGGAGCCGTCCGCCTACGGCCTGCTCGTCCGGCTGGCCGACGCCGGCGCGCAGCGCGCCACCGACCTCGCCGGCTTCTTCGGCGTCGGCAAGGCCACGATGAGCCGCCAGCTGCACGCCCTGGAACAGCTGGGCCTGGTCGCCCGGGCGCCGGACCCGGCCGACGGCCGCGCCGTCCTGGTGCGCCTGACCGACGAGGGCCGGGAGCGCTTCTCCCGTGTCCGCAACGCCCGCCGCGCCCGCTACGCCCGGCGCCTCGCCGCCTGGGACCGCCATGAGGTGGCCGAACTCGCCCGGCTGCTGCACCGCTTGAACACGGAGCAAGAGGGCGAAGAGGGGTGAAAGCCGCGTAGTGCTGCGCCGCGGCCGGGCCCGTCACGGCATGACGAAGACCACCGCGGCGTCGTCCCGGGCCTTGCCCCGCGGGTAGGCCGCGCACTCCGGGTCCGCCGCCTCCGCGGCCCGCACCCGGTCGATCAGGGCCTGCGGCCCCTCTTTTGCCACCAGGCCCGCGCACTCCGCCCACGAGCCCTCCCCGAAGACCTCCACCCAGCGGCCCGCACCGTCGCTGAGGGCGGTCAGCGAACGGACCGCGGCCCGCGGCGTGGTGCCGGTGACCGCGCGGGCCGCCACCGCCGGATCCGCGGCCGCCGTGAAGAAGCCGCCCGCCACGTTGCGCAGCGCCTCGACGGCCCGCCCGTACTCCCGCCCCGCCGCGGCCCGTTCCGCCGACCCGCGGGGCAGCGCCCGTACAGCGGCGCCAAGCGCCCGGACCTCGGGCGGCAGTTCGTCCAGCCGCGGGTCCAGCACGGGGTGCACCGACCCGTCGGCGTGCTCCAGGAGGAGCACCGAATCGGACAGCACGAGGTGCTCGACGGTGCCCGTGGACCACCTGGCGGCCACCACAGTTGCCTGCGGAGTGCGGGCGTGAGAAAGGTCACAGGTGCCCCGGTGAACGGCGGCGGTCCGGGAGATGGCCGCCGCGAGCGCCTCAGCCAGCGTCATATCCCGGTGTGAAACCGACAGTTCGAGCATTGCGCCGCCGAGCCGCGCGGTGAACCACGGCACCGCGTGACGGCATCCGTAGTCCGCCTCGGGCGGGGTCACACCGTCCAGCAGGACCAGGACTCCGCCCTGGCCGGAGGCCGGCAGGGCGACCGATGCGTAGTCCTCGTTGGGGCGTTGGGGGTCGCCCGGCTCGGTGGCGAGTGCGATGCGCATGCCGGCAAGTCTGCCGGAGGGCGCGGATGCGGCCGGGTGACCGGGCGCACCCGGCCCCGTGTGGCGTACGGGCAGGTCAGCGCCGCGCGGAAGGTACGGACCGGCGCTCCGGCGGCGTGCGGGCGCGCATCCTGCCAGGACGGCGCGGCATCTCCAAACCCGTCCGGGGGGTGCGCGGGGGTGCGGCGAAAATCGTTGCCGCGCGGAAGTTGATGGTCAAACTCCGATTGATGTTCACTCGTTCAGGTGGCCGGGCATGTGATGCCGAGCCACTGCGCGGGGCCGGTGGAATGGTCGTTGCCCGGATCACGGGGGGCCAGGACATTCGTCGCGACGCGCAGAGCCGGACCGTTCCCCCTCGCGGAAGTATGCGCTGCTGCGGAGTGCGCGCAGGTCCGCCCGCGAGCGGAGAGCGAGCCGGGTCCGCGACGCCATACGGCGTGGGCAGGCGAGACAGGAATGCGAGCAGCGGTGCGGAAGATGCGGCTTCGGGGCGGCGCAGGGAAGCCGGGTTCACCGGCCGGTTCGGTCTCCGGACCGGGTACGGGTTCGGGTCCTGGCAAGAGCTCCGGTTCCGGTACGGGACCGGGCGCGACCGGCGGTGCGGACCTCGTGGGGCCCCGTCCCGCACGGGTGCGCAACCGGCTGGTCGGAGCGGTGGCCGTCGTTGCCGTCGCGGTCCTCGGAGCCGGCGCCCCCGGTCTGCTCGGCACGGCGGACGACGCCGGCAACAGCCAGCACCTGGTCGACCTGGCCGAACTCAACGCCCGCGCCATCGCGCTGGCGCACTCCCTCGCCGACGAACGCGACGGGATGACCGGTTACGCCGCCGCGGGCCGCAACGGCCGTACGGGCACGGGCGAAAACGGCGCGAAACCGGGGACGAGCACGGGCCCCGGAAACGGCACGGTCAACGGAACCGGCAGCAGCGCCGGCACCGGCACGGTCAACGGCACCCGCACCGGCGGCGCGACCGGAACCGACGGAAGGGCATCAACCGGCGGAACCAGCACGACCGGTGGAAGCGGAACGACCAGCACCACAACGGGCGGAACCGGAACCGGCACCGGCACCGGCCTCCCCGGCGTCAACGGCACCCGGACGAACACGGCCGCGGCCGGCGCCGCCGTCACCAGCGGACCCGGTGCCGACAACGCCGCCGTCGCCCGCCCCCAGCGCGCCCGCGTGGACCGGCAGATCGACGACCTGCGCACCGAGGCCCAGGACGCCTCCGGTGACAGCGCGGTCTACGCGACCGCCGCCAAACTGCTCAAAACCCTCCCGGAAACCCGTCAAATGGCGCTGGCCCGGACGGAATCGGCCGAGCAGGTCTACCGCGCCTACACCGACATCATCCAGGCACTCGGGGCGATCAGCGACGACATCGCCCGCGGGCTGCCCGCCCGGGCGGACTCCGCGGACGCCGACACCCGGGCGCTGCCCGCGCTGGCCCGCGCCACCGACCAGGCGGCCGGCACCCGCGCCCTGCTGCTCGCCGGGCTCAACGCGGGCGGCAGCCAGCCCACGCTGACCGGTCTCGCCCAGGTCGCGCGGGTCCGTGAGCAGGCGGCACTGGGCGACTTCCGGGAGACCGCGGGCCAGGGCGCCCGGGACCGCTACGACCGCACCGTCACCGGCACCGACATCAGCACCGCCGAGCGCTATCTGACCCGGCTCACCGACCAGCCGCGCCTGGACGCCGCCGATCTGCGGCTCAGCCGCCAGCGGGTGGAGAACGCCCTCACCACCCGGATCGGGCTGATGCGGGGCGTCGAATCGGCCATGGCCACCGCCGACATCCAGCGTCTCGGCCAACTGCGCGACGACGACGTCACGGAGCTGGAGATCCGGATCGGCCTGGAGGGCCTCTGCCTGCTGCTGGCCGTCGGCGCCGGCATCTGGGCCGCGCGCTCGATGACCCAGCCGCTGGCCGCGCTGCGGATCGGCGCCCGCCGGGTGGCCGCCGACCCGGCGCACGAGGACCCCATCACCTACAAGGGCCGCAACGACGAATTCGCCGCCACCGTACGGTCGGTGAACGCGCTGCACACCCAGGTGGGCGAGCTGTCGCGGCGCACCACCGAACTGGAGGGCGAGCGCAAGCGGCTGATCGGCGGCCGGCAGCGGCTGGTCGCCGAGCGCGAGGTGCTCCAGGAGCAGGGCGAGGCGCTCAAGGAGGAGATCGCCGACCTCACCGAGCGGCTCAAGGCCGCCCACACCGGCGTACAGGGCCGGTTCGTCAACCTCGCACTGCGCACCCTCGGCCTGGTGGAGCGCCAGCTCGGCGTCATCGAGGGCCTGGAGGAGACCGAGCAGGACCCGGAGCGGCTGGACACCCTCTTCAAGCTGGACCACTTCGCCGCGCGGATGCGCCGCAACAGCGAGAACCTCCTGGTCCTGGCCGGCGCCGAACAGCACGGCAACAACCACCCGGGCCCGGTCCCGCTGCTGGACGTGCTGCGCGCCGCGGTCAGTGAGATCGAACGCTACGAGCGGGTGCGCATCCAGTCGCTGCCGCCGCACTCCCAGGTCGCCGGGTTCGCCGCGGACGACCTGAGCCACCTGGTCGCCGAACTCCTGGAGAACGCCACCGCGTTCTCGCCGCCGGACGCCTACGTCGAGCTGTCCGGCTGGCTGCTGGAGAGCGGTGAGGTCATGCTCTCGGTCCAGGACGAGGGCATCGGCATGACCGCGGAGCGGATGGCCGAGCTCAACGAGCGGCTGACGGACGCGGAGGCGGCCTCGACCGCCGAGAACATCGACGAGGCGCTGGGCCTCGGGCTGTACGTGGTCGTACGGCTGGCCGCCCGGCACGGCGTCCGGGTCCAGCTGCGGGACGCGAAGCAGGGCGGGGTCACCGCCGTCATCGTGCTGCCCGGCTCGATCCTGCCGACCCGTCCCGGCCCGGCGTCCTCGCTGACCGTCGCGCACGACGCGCACGCCCCGGGGCTGCCCGGCTCGGTGGCCGAGGCGAACTCCAACGCCCTGCCGACGCGGGTGCCGCGGCTGGACCCGGCGGCGGGCCGCGGCGCGGCGGAGCCCGCGCCGGCACCGGAACGGGCCGCCGATCCGGCACCCGGCCAGGACGGACCCGCCGGCAGCCCGGAGGGCGACCCGTTCGTCGCCGCCGCCGAGCGCGCGCTCGACGCGGCCGGGATACCGGCCGGCGGGACCGCCGAGCACACCCGGCCCCGGGAGGACGCGCCGGAGGAGCCCGCCCCGGCCGTCGGCCCGGCCGCGGCGGACCCGTACGCCATCGGCCCCGACCAGCACACCCGCGCCGAGGCGGCCACCCCGGCCACTGCCCCGGCGCCCACGGACACCGCGCCCGCGGACCAGGCGCCTTCCGGGGCGGCGCCCGACGACGCGGCGTCCGACAACACGGCGTCCGACGACGAGGCGCCCGCGGGCCCCGAGGAGAAGCAGCGGACCAGCCTGGGCCTGCCCAAGCGCACGCCCAAGATCGTGGCGCAGCAGCAGGCGCCCACCGCCCCGCGCAAGAGCGGTGCGGCCAACGCCGAGGCGCTGCGGCGCCGGCTCGGCGGATTCCAGCAGGGGGCGCGGACCGGCCGGCGCGACGTGGCGGCCGAGCTCGCGGAAGGCACGACCGAACGGACCGACCGACGACCCGACACCGACGGAGCGGGGGCCCCGGAAGAGAGCCACATTGTCGAGGAGGCACGCGAGTGAAGGCGCAAGCGCCCACTGCTTACGGACATGGACTGAGCAGCCAGGCCCGCAATCTCCACTGGTTGCTGAGCAACTTGGTGGAGGAGGTGCCGGGCATCCGCTCGGTCGCGGTGGTCTCCTCCGACGGGCTGCTGCTGCTCAGCTCCGACCCTGACCGGGCGGACGAGACGGCCCGCCCCGGCGGAGCCGGCGGGCCCCGCGGGTCCAGCGCAGACCTGGCCACCATCGTGTCCGGCCTCGGCAGCCTCACCCAGGGTGCCGCGAAGCTGATGGACGGCGGGGCCGTCAAGCAGACGATGATCACGATGGACGAGGCCAGCGTGTTCGTGATGTCGATCAGCGACGGTTCGCTGCTCGGCGTGCACGCCGCCCCGGACTGCGACATGAACGTCATCGCCTATCACATGGCGCTGTTCGTCGGCCGGGCCGGTCATGTCCTCACCCCCGAACTCCGCACCGAACTCCGCAAGTCGATGGAGAGCGCCCAGTGAGCAAGACTCCGAAACTCCCCGTGCGCGGCGGGGATCGCAAACCCTCGCGCGTACGGCCGTATTCGCTCACCGGCGGCCGCACGCGATTCGGCCACGTGCTGCTCGTCGAGACCTTCGTGGCCGCGCTGGAAGCCCCCGAAGAACGGCGCGAGCTCACGTCCGGCGGCTGGGGTGACCGGGTGATGCCGGAGATGCGGGCGATCGTCGAGCTCTGCCGCCGGATGCGCTCGGTGGCGGAGATCTCCGCCCTCCTCAAGATGCCGCTGGGCGTGGTCCGCGTCCTGCTCAGCGACCTCGCCGACCAGGGAAAGATTCGCGTCTACGGCACCGGGCACGGCACCGGCCGGCCCGACCGCGCGCTGCTCGAAAGGGTGCTGAGTGGACTTCACAGGCTCTGACACGATATCGGCCGGGCCGACGACGACCGCCGGTTCCGTGGGTCAGGCCGGCCCGGTGGCCACGGCCACCGACGCGGGGCTGCAGAGCTGGCAGACGGACCGGTCGCGGGCGCCGATCGCCACCAAGATCGTGGTGGCCGGCGGCTTCGGTGTCGGCAAGACCACCTTCGTCGGTTCGGTCTCGGAGATCACTCCGCTGCAGACCGAGGCGGTGATGACGCAGGCCAGCGAGGGCACCGACGATCTGACCGCCACCCCGGAGAAGACCACGACCACGGTCGCGATGGACTTCGGGCGGATCACCCTCGACCAGGAACTGGTCCTCTACCTGTTCGGCACGCCCGGGCAGCAGCGGTTCTGGTTCATGTGGGACGACCTGGTGCGCGGCGCGATCGGCGCGATCGTCATGGCCGACACCCGGCGGCTGGAGGACTGCTTCCCGGCGCTCGACTACTTCGAGAGCTGCGGACTGCCCTACATCGTCGCGGTCAACCACTTCGAGGGCACCGACAGTTACGAGGCCGAGGACGTCCGGGAGGCGCTGACCGTACCGGCGGAGGTACCGATCGTGATCATGGACGCGCGCAGGCGGACCACCGTGATCCAGTCGCTGCTCGCCCTGGTCGGCCACGCCCTGGAAGCCGCGCCGGAATAACGGGCCGCTCTCCCTACGAGCCGGCCCTCCCACGGGCCGGTCCTCGTACGGGCCGGTCCTCCTACGGGCCCACCCCCACGGGCCCGCCCCCTGAGGGGACACCCCTCGCACGACCCCACCCCTCACCCGAACATCGCAGTAGCAGAGAAGAGTGCCGCCATGCGGAAAATACTCGTCATCGGAGCCGGCCAGTCCGGTCTCCAGCTCGCCCTGGGCCTGCAGTCCAAGGGCTACGAGGTCACCCTCATGTCCAACCGCACCGCCGACGAGATCCGCTCCGGCCGGGTCATGTCGACGCAGTGCATGTTCCATACCGCCCTCCAGCACGAGCGCGACCTCGGCATCAACTTCTGGGAGAGCCAGGCCCCGCGCATCGAGGGCCTCGGCGTCTCCGTCGCCGCCCCCGGCAGCCACGAGGGCCCCGACGGCTCCCAGCGCGCCATCGACTGGGTCGGCAAGCTCGACGGCTACGCCCAGTCCGTCGACCAGCGGGTGAAGATGGCCGGCTGGATGGAGACCTTCGCGCAGCGCGGCGGCCAGCTCGTCATCCACGGCGCCGCCGTCTCCGACCTGGACTTCTTCGCCAGCCGCTACGACCTGACGCTGGTCTCGGCCGGCAAGGGCGAGCTGGTCTCCATGTTCGGCCGCGACGCCTCCCGTTCGCCGTACGACGCCCCGCAGCGGGCGCTGGCCGTCTCCTACGTCCACGGCATGGGCCCGCGCCCCGAGCACCCCGACTTCGACGCGGTGCGCTGCAACCTCGTCCCCGGTGTCGGCGAGCTCTTCGTGATGCCGACGCTCACCACCTCCGGCCGGGCCGACATCCTCTTCTGGGAGGGCATCCCCGGCGGCCCGCTGGACGCCTTCGGCAACGTCAAGGACCCCGCCGAGCACCTTGCGGTCACCCTGGACCTGATGAAGACGTTCCTGCCGTGGGAGTACGACCGCTGCACCAAGGTCGAACTGACCGACGCCAACGGCACGCTGGCCGGCCGCTACGCCCCCACCGTGCGCAACCCGATCGGCCGGCTGCCCTCCGGCGGCCTGGTCCTCGGCGTCGCCGACGTGGTCGTCGCCAACGACCCGATCACCGGCCAGGGCTCCAACTCGGCCTCCAAGTGCGCCGCCGCCTACCTCGCCTCCATCGTGGAGCGCGGCGAGGAGCCGTTCGACGAGGCGTGGATGCAGGCCACGTTCGACCGCTACTGGGCCACCGCCCAGCACGTCACCAAGTGGACCAACGCGATGCTGGCCCCGCCGCCGGAGCACGTCCTGAACCTCATCGGCGCCGCCGGCCAGCTCCAGCCCATCGCCGACCGCTTCGCCAACGGCTTCGACGACCCGTCCGACTTCGAAAACTTCTTCTTCGACCCGGACAAGACGGCGGCGTACCTCGCGTCGCTGGGGTGATCCGCACGTACCTGGCCGCCCCGCCGTGGGGGTTGCTCGCCGTTGCGCTTTGCGGTGCCGCCCGCACGTAGCCGTCTGATCCGCCGCGGGGCGTCTCGTCGTTGCGCTTTGCGGCGCCCCCGCACGTTGCTGTCTGTCCCGCCGCGGGGCTTGGTCGCCGTTGCGCTTTGCGGCGCCCCGCACGTACTCGCCTTTCCCACCGGGGGTGGTCTCGTCGTTGCGCCTGCGGCGGGCTGGGTGGGTGTTGGGTGCGGTGACGGGCCTGCGGGGCCGGTGTTTGGGACTGCTGTCGCTTTACGTCCCAAACACC
>NZ_JBEZMM010000063.1:0-10351 GCF_040652715.1 Streptomyces sp. NPDC048196
GGGCGGGGCGGGGGGGGGGGGGGGGGGCGGCGGGGGGGGGGGGGGGGGGGGGGGGCGGGGGGGGGGGGCGGGGGGGCCCCCCCCCCCCCCCCCCGCCGGTGTCGTCAGCAGGTGGCGCGAAGCGCGGGCGTGTGTCGGCGGGCCGTCAGCAGTTGTCGTAGAGCAGCGCGCGCACCAGGCGGCAGGTCGTGTCGGAGGGGGCGTGCACCCCTATCCGGGCGGCGGTGCTGCGGATCCGGTGGTTGGGGGCCTGCTCGGGGCGGTAGACGCCGGTGTCGAGCAGGGCGATGGCCAGGCGCATGGCCTTCAGGCGGCGGTTGTGGGATTCGTACCGCTCGCGGGGCCAGCCGGCGGGCAGTGGTTTCTTGGGCAGCGGGTGGGCGGGGAGCGGCTTCGTCATCGTTACGGCAACAGCCACGGGCGACCTCCTGGAGCGCTGGGAAAACCCTCACTGACTGGTTCCCATTCTACCGGCCGGCACTGACAAAAGCCCCTGGCCAGAGCCGATTTGGGGCGCTGGCCAGGGGCTTTCGCGCGGGTCGTCGTCAGGCCGTGGCGGCACCCGCCCGCAGCACCGTCTTGTCGGGTTTGCCGACCGGCGTGAGCGGGATGGCGTCGACGACGTGGACGGCGGCCGGGGCGTACATGGCGCCCTTGTGCGCGGTGACGAACGCGCGGAGGTCGGCGAGGCCCACGGTCCGGCCCGGGGCGGGGACGACCGCGACGTGCACCTCCTCGGTCTCGTCCGCGGTGCGCACCCCGTAGACGGCGCAGTGGGCGACCGCGGGGTGGGTGTGCAGCAGGTCCTCGATCTCCGCCGGGTGGACGTGGCCGCCCACGACGATGATCACGTCCTTGACCCGGTCGACGAGGTAGAGCCGGCCCTCGTCGTCCAGGCAGCCGACGTCACCGGTGCGCAGCCAGCCGTCCCCGGGCAGGGCCCGCGCGCTCTCCTCGGGCTGCTTCCAGTAGCCGGCCATCACACCGGCGGAGCGGACGTGCACCTCGCCCGGCTCCCCCGTCGGCAGGTCGCGGCCGGCCGCGTCCCGGACGGCGATCTCCACGCCGGGCAGCGCGCGGCCGACGGTGATCCGGCCGCCGGGCCCGGTGGGCACGTGGTCCTCCGGGAGGGCCAGGCTGATGCTCATCGCCTCGGACATGCCGTACATCCCGTGCAGCACCGGGCCGAAGACCTCGGCGGCCTGCAGCAGGCGGGAGGGCGAGGCGGGGCAGCCGCCGTAGGTGATGCGGGTGAGGGAGCTGAGGTCGGTGGTGGGGAGGGTGGGGTCGTCGAGGAGGCGGTAGAGGAGCGGGGGCAGCAGCCAGAGGTCGGTGATGCGGTCGCGGGCGACGGCGGCGAGGACGGCGGCGGGGTCGAAGGTGCGGTGCAGGACGACGGTGCCGCCGCCGGCGAGGGTGAGGTCGGACAGGATGCCCGCCAGGTGGGCGAGCGAGGTGCAGACCAGGAACCGGGCGGGCCGGTCCCCGGGCTCCGGTGCCATGTGGGCGAGCATCGCGCCGTAGGGGGCGTGCGCCATCCGGACGCCCTTGGGGATGCCGGTGGTGCCCCCGGTGTGCCGGATGCACCAGTCGTCCTCCGGGCGGGCCCGGCTCGGTACCTCGGGGGTGGCCGGGAGCGCGGCGCAGGCGGCGAGCAGGTCCGCGCCGAGCTCGGGGGCGGGCGCCGGGCCGAGGGTCAGCACCTCGGGGCGCGGGCCCGGCAGGTGGCGGAGTATCTCCCGTGCGGTGGCGTGCAGTTCGGGGTCGACGACGAGCAGGGCCGGTTCGACGCTGTCGGCCGTCCGGGCCAGGGATTCGGCGGCCATGCCGTCGTAGAGGAACACCACCCGGGCGCCGAGGAGGTTGACGGCGTAGCGGACCGCGAGCACCTCGGGCCGGTTGCCGCTGAGCAGGCAGACCGTGTGGCCGCGGCCGATGCCGCGGGCGTCGAGCACCGCTGCCATGCGGTGGACGGTGGCGTGCAGCTCACCCGCGGTGAGGTCGGGGTGGCCCTCCGGGCCGGTCAGTGCGAGCCGCTCCGGGTCGCGGGCGAGGGCGGCCAGGATGGTGTCGGCGTAACTGGTGAAGCCGGTGGCGGGTGGCATCGACGGTGTGCTCCTCGGTGCGGTGCTCGGGCGGTCGGCGGCCGGACGGTGACCGGCCGGCGGAACCGACGCTACGGCCGATCTCTCATGCCCTCCACGACCAAATGCGCCATGTACTCATGACCGTTGAGGCATGAGCGGGGTGAGGGACTCCTCCGCCGCCGCCAGGATCTCGGTGACCCGCAGGCCGAAGTGGACGTCGCAGGCGTTCGGCAGACCGGTCTCCGCAGCGGCGCGCAGGGCGTCGAGGGCGCGGTGGTAGGCCGGTCCGGGGCCGTGCTGACGGCGGGGCAGGGTGGTGACGCCGGCCGTGCCGCGGAGGGTCACCTCGACGCCGGCCGCGGCGGCCGGAGCGGTCAGCCCGACCGTCGCGGTGCTGGCCGCGCCGCTGCTGTGCCGCAGCGCCAGCAGCACGGTGTCGGCCGGGCCCCTGGTGGCGGTCACCTCCTCCGCGTCACCCAGGACGGGCAGCAGGACGGAGAGCGCGTGCGGGCCGACGTCCCACAGGCCGCCCTTGTCGCGGCGCCACGGCGAGTGGGCGTACGGGCTGGTGGAGCCGTCGGAGAAGACCGGCGCGAGCCAGTCGGCGTGCGCGGTGAACCAGCCGCCCGCGGCCGCCTGCGCGGCGATCCACTCGCCCTCCTCCGCGCCGAACCGCGCGGTGAAGAACACCACCGAGGCCACCCCCGCCCGGTCGGCGGCCTCGGCGACCGCCCGGGCCTCGGGCACGGAGGTGGCGACCGGCTTGTCCAGCAGGAGGTGGCAGCCGGCCCGCGCGGCGCGCTCGGCCAACGGGCCCTGCACGGACGGCGGCAGCGCGATGGCCACGGCGTCGCAGTCGGCGCACAGCTCGTCGGGGCTCTCGTACGGGCGGGTGCCGTGGGCCTGGGCCAGGGCGGCGGCGGCCTCCGCGCGGCGCCCCCAGACGCCGGTGAAGGCGACGCCGGGATGGTCGGCGAGGGCGGGGGCGTGCACGCTGCGCGCCCAGGGGCCGGTACCGAGGAGTCCGATGCGCAGGATCGTCATGCGGCCAGTGTCCCCCGGGGCGGGCGGCGGACGGCCGATTCCCCGGGGCGGCCGGGCCGTGTCCCCGGGTCGGTAATCGGCATGCCCGCCGCGCCCGCCCGGTGTTACGTTTCCCCCAGCCGGCCGCGGGACTCCGGTGCGACTTCCGGACCTGCTCTGCAAAGCAACGATTCGCTGTTCGTGCCCCCATTCCCCGGCCGGCGTCCGACGACGGGGAGGACACCGGTGCAGAGCTGCCCGGAGCTGGTGGCGGCCGAGGACGTGCTGCTGTTCGTGAACGCCGCCATCACGGCCACCGGACAGCGGGAGTTCCGCTCCGGCGCGGCGGAACAGCAGCTGTCGCTGGACTTCCTGCACGAGTACGTGCGCATCAACTACCGCCCGCTGTACGCCGCTTCGCTCGCCCTGGACATCAACGACCACAACGCCGCGCTGATCGTGCGCCGGCTGCTGGAGACCGCGGGCGAGGCGACGGCGGACGGGCGGCGCACCGAAGGACGGCTGATCGCGGCCCGGCTGGCGCGGCTGCCCGCACCGCGGGTGTACCGCCTGTTCCGGGCGCTTCGCGCAGCCGGGGTGAACAACCGCCGGACCCGCGCGATCATCCGCGACTGGGTCGCCGCGCGCCCGGACCCGGCACTGGACGCGGTGAAGTACCGGGCCGGCCTCAGGTGCGCGGCGCGCCACGCCCATCTGCCGCTGCACGGGCCGGGCGATGACGGTGGTGAGCTGGGCGACTTCCTGTTCGCGCCGCGCCGCCGGAAGCAGTTCGACACCCCGCTGCTGGACGCCTGGCGCCGGGCGCACTACGAGCAGGGCGCGCTGTACGAGTTGCCGTTCACCGTCGCCGAGGGGTTCGCGGCGGCGCACGGCATCGGGCGCCGGGCCTTCCTGGAGGGGATCGCCCCGCGGATGACGCGGCGGGAGCGGCTGCGGGTGCAGGAGTCGGCCCGTGCGCACGGTGCCGAGGTGGACCGCGATCTCACCGGGATGCCGCTGACCCGGCTCGCCTCGTACGTCCTGGGGCTGCCGCTGGACGACCGGGTCGCCCGCCGGGCCGAGCTGACCGGCGCGCTGCGGGCCGCGGCGCGGCGTACCGCCGGGGCGCGGGCCGGGACGTGGGGCCGGGTGGCGGCCGTACTGGACGACAGCTACTCCACCACCGGCTCGCGGCAGAAGCGGCGCCGCCCGCTGGCGACCGCGCTGGCCTGCCACTTCCTGCTGGAGGCGCTGGCCGAGGAGTACCTGCCCCTGTGGACGTCCGGGCGCCGGGACGCGCTGCTGGTCCGCCCGTACGGGCCGACCCCGCTGGGCATGCGGGTGCTGGACGCGCTGGAGTACGCGCCCGAACGGCTGGTGATCGTCTCGGACGGCTGGGACAACGCGCCGCCCGGGCTGGCCGGTGAGGTGCTGCGGGTCTGGCGGGCCCGGCTCGATCCGCGCGGCGCCACCTCCGTGGTCCACCTCAACCCGGTCTACGAAGCCGAGGACTTCACGGTGCGGCGGCTGTCCCCCGTGGTGCCGACGGCCGGGGTGCGCGACGCCGAGGACCTGCCGGCGCTGGTGCAGCTCGCGCGGTTCGCCGAGGGCCGGACCGGGCTCGCCGAGCTGCGGGCCCATCTGGACGAGCGGGTGCGGCAGTTCCTGGCGGAGGACGGGGAGCCGGTCCGTGCAGCGGGGGCCGCGGGATGAGCAGGCTGGATCTGAGCGGGCTGCGGGCCCGGCCGGCGCAGGTGTGGGGCGCGGTCCGGCTGGTCCCGCTGGTGCGGGCGGAGCCGATCACCGATCTGCGGCTGCACCGCGAGCTGTACGAGGACGGGCCGCTGACGGTCCGGGGCGAGCGCGGCACGGCCTACACGGCGTACGTTCCGCACGGTTTCGTGGCGAACTGGACGGGCGACGGGTCGCCGGCCGCCGCGTACGGCTCGCAGCTGAGCGATGAGCGGGGCCCGGTGGTGTGCGCGCCGCTGCACCTTCCGCGCAAGCTCGTACAGCGCCGGCGCGGCAAGGAGGAGGGGACGAGGGCCGGGACGGGGGCCGCGACGGGGCCCGGGAAGGGGAATGCGTCCGGCGGTCCCTCGGGCGGGCTGCGGTTCCTGCCGCTCCATCTGGCGCTCGACGGCTATCTGGCGCTGCACTTCGGCGGCCCGCCGATCGTGTGGGAGGAGTGGACCCGGCGGGCGGTCCGCGACGGGCTCTCGCCGCGCGCGGAGCGGGCCTACCGGGGCGAGGCGATCCCCGGGCTCGACGACGCGCTGCGGGTCTTCGAGATCCACCCCGGGCAGTGCGGGGTGCTGGTGTACGTCGCCGACGCCCTGGCCGCCGCCTTCGTGGTGCCGCACCCGGACGACTACCGGGCGCTGCACCCGTCGCTGCTGCAGGACCTGTACGGCGAGCTGATGTACCAGTACGCCCTCTACGGCGGTCCGGTGCCGGAGTTCACGCTCCGGATCGCGGCGGAGTACATCACCTCGCTCGCCGAGCTGCGGTCCGCCGCCGAGCGCCGGCAGCAGGAGTGGGAGGGGCAACACGCCGCCCTGATGGCGGGCGAGCTGCTGGACGAGACCTACGAGGTGCGGCAGGCGTACCGGATGGGGCGGTTCCGGCTGTCCCGGTTCCTGCCGCCGTTCGCGCTGCACCGCACCCAGCACATCGGCGAAACGATCACCGACGGCAAGGGGCGGGTCGCCTACCTCAAGACGTTCCGGCTGACCGACAAGCAGGTCCGGCGCGGTCATGTGCTGCACCGGCTGGCGGCCCACGACTGGCACGTGGGACGCACCGCGGAGGCGATGGGGATCAGCGGTCCGGAGCTCGTCCGGCGGGTGACACACCTGGGGTTCGAGGGGCTGCTGAAGCCGCCCGCCGAGGGGGTGGCGAAGGGGCGCGGCTGAGGTCTGCGCCACACCATCAGCCGCAAACCGGGAGATAACCGGCCAGGAGACGGCCCTGGAGCGCCATGGATTCCTGGGCATAACGGGAAAAATCCCTTACCAATGACGGGATGTCCGGCTGGGTAACCTGCGGTTCACATATGGGCAACGGACGAGAAACGGCCCGTTGCGAGAGTGCGAACGTACGCCCGCACGCGTACCCGCACCTACCCGTATAAGAGGACCCCGTGACCATCAAGGCCGAGTACATCTGGATCGACGGCACCCAGCCGACCGCCAAGCTCCGTTCCAAGACGAAGATCCTGGCCGACGCGAGCAAGCTGCCGCGCTGGGGCTTCGACGGGTCCAGCACGAACCAGGCGGAGGGCCACTCCTCGGACCTCGTCCTCGAACCGGTCTTCAGCTGCCCGGACCCGATCCGCGGCGGGGACCACCTGCTGGTGCTGTGCGAGGTGCTCAACACCGACCTCACCCCGCACTCCTCCAACACCCGTGCGCTGCTGCGCCCGGTGGCGGAGAAGTTCGCGGGCCAGGAACCGATCTTCGGCATCGAGCAGGAGTACACCTTCCTCAAGGGCGAGCGGCCGCTCGGCTTCCCCGAGGGCGGCGGCTTCCCGGCCCCGCAGGGCGACTACTACTGCGGCGTGGGCGCCGACGCGATCTTCGGCCGGGAGATCGTCGAGAAGCACCTCGACCTGTGCCTGGCCGCGGGCCTCGGTCTGTCCGGCATCAACGCCGAGGTCATGCCGGGCCAGTGGGAGTTCCAGGTGGGCGCGCTGCCGCCGCTGGAGGTCTCCGACCACATGTGGGTGGCGCGCTGGCTGCTGCACCGTACGGCGGAGGAGTTCGGCGTCACCGCGTCGCTGGACGCCAAGCCGGCCAAGGGTGACTGGAACGGCGCGGGCGCGCACACCAACTTCTCCACCCGCGCGATGCGCGAGGGCTACGACCCGATCATCACCGCCTGCGAGGCGCTGGGCGCGGACGGCAAGCCGCTGGAGCACGTCCGCCAGTACGGCACCGGCATCGAGGACCGGCTCACCGGTGCGCACGAGACCGCGCCCTGGGACGAGTTCAGCTACGGCGCCTCGGACCGCGGTGCGTCGGTGCGCATCCCCTGGCAGGTCGAGGTCGAGAAGAAGGGCTACATCGAGGACCGGCGGCCGAACGCCAACGTCGACCCGTACGTGGTGACCCGGCTGATCGTGGACACCTGCTGCACGGAGCTGGCGCGGCGCGAGCAGGTCTGAGACGGGCCGCAGCGCGAACTGCCATAGGGCGTAGGGCCGTAGCGCGTAGGGCCGTAGCGCGTACCGCCGTAGCGCCTACAGCTTGGCGCGCACGGGAGGGGCCGGACCTGTGGGTCCGGCCCCTTCGCGTGTCCGGCGTTCGCCCCGGCCGCCGGGCGGCATTGACGGTGGCGGCGGCGATGTCAGTGGCGGCGGCGTTGCCAGTGGCGGCGGCGATGTCAGTGGCGGATGGCAGGCTGGGATCATGCTTGCGATCAGCGTCAAGACCGAGTCCGGGGCGGACCTTTCCCGCCCCACCGCCGCGGAGCTGGCCGGACTGCTGCGGCGGATCGGCGCCGACGGCGACCACTTCGCGGTCGTCGAGCGGCTGCCCGACGAGGACCAGGTGTACCTACAGACCTGGCGGGACGGCGACGGGCCGTTCGCCGTGGAGCATCGCGACGGCGCTCCGGAGCGGCACTTCACGGCCTCGGCCGCGGACCCCGAGCGGGTCGTCGAGGTGTTCCTGGACTGGGCCAGCGGCGGGCAGGCGTGGAGTACGGCGCTGGAGTGGCGGCCCGCCGACCTGTTCGCCACGCCCGGCCTGGACCCCGCGATCCGCGCGGAGGCCGAGGAGCGGGCCCAAGCCGGCATACGCTCCGGCTTCCGCGCCTTCCACGAGGTCGTCAGGGACGTCCAGGACGGCTTCGACCCCGCGGAGGCCGAGGTCTCGAAGGAGGAGGCACGGCGGATCGTGGCGCGGCTGTGGGAGCAGCGGCTCACCGAGCAGGCCGAATGGCCGGAGGTGACCGACCCCGACCGGGTCGCCCGGGCCTTCGCCGCGCTGGCGGACCAGGGGCTGACCGCCCGGATGGACTTCACCTGTTGCAGCAACTGCGCGCTGGGCGAGATAGGGGGCGATCGGGCCGAGGGCGACCGGGGCTTCGTCTTCTTCCACCACCAGGACACCGCGGCGGCCGCCGAGGGCCACGGCCTCGCGGTCCGCTACGGCGCCTACCCCGGCCCCGGCCAGGACGCCGCGGAAGTGCCGGGCGAGCAGCGGGCCGAGGTCGGCCGGACGGTGGCCGCGGCGCTGGCCGGGGCGGGCCTGCAGGTGCGGTGGGACGGCGATCCGGACCGCGTGATCGACCTCGCCCCGCTGGACTGGCGCAAGCGCCTGCCGACGGGAGCCTGAGATGACACCCCGGCCCCGCCCGTCCCTCCCGCCCCGGGTGCCCTGGGCCGCACCGCTGTACGTCGGAGCCGTCCAGCTCGGCGCGTACGCCACCGCGCGGCTGCCCGCCCGCCGCCGGACGGAGCTGCTGCGCGCCCACTCCACCAACGTCGCCAATCTGCGGGCCGGCCGCTGGAGCACGCTGCTGACCAGCGCCGGGTTCGTCGAGGAGCCGCTTCCGGTGCCGTACGGCGCGGCACTGCTCGCCGTCCTCGGCACGGCCGAGCGGCGCTGGGGAGTGCGGCGCGCGACGGGGGTCTTCGCGACCGGCCACATCGGCGCCAGCCTGCTGGTCCACGCCGGCCTGCGCGCCCGCGCCCACCTGCGCGGGCCCGAGGACCCGACCCCGCACGCCGTCGACGTCGGTGCCAGCTACGGCTTCTACGCCACCCTGGGCGCGCTCGCCGCGTCCGTCCCGCACCGCGGCGTCCGGACCGCCGCCACGGCCGGCCTGCTGGCCCTGGGGATACGGCCCGTACTGCGCCGCGGGCGGACGTTCACCGACGCCGGCCATCTGACCGCGCTCGCACTGGGGGCGACGATCGGAGCCGGAATCGCGCAGGACGGCACACGGCACACCCGGAGGGCGGGCAAACCGGGGATACGCGGTGGCAGGCCGCTGGCGGACCGGGGATGGACGACAGCAGGCCGCTAGCGGACGGGGGATGGACGACAACAGGCCGCTGAGGGGCCGGGGACTGGCGACAGCAGGCCGCTAGCGGACCGGGGATACGCGGTAGCAGGCCACTGACGGGCCTGGGACGGCGACAGCAGGCCGCCGACCGATCGACAACAACGGATTTCGGCCACCCGTCCACTCCCTCCCCCGCCCCCAACTCCTGTCCTCACAGGCCGAGTCGGAACGGAATCGCGCCCGGTCCGGCGGTATGTGGCGCCCGAGTGCGGTGGATTCGCGTCACACCACCACCCACACCAGGGACAGATCACCGACTGTCTGGTTCAATGGGGCCATGGCCAGCCTCACCGACACCGCGACAGGTCGCAGCGACCTCGAGCCCTTCTGGCCGTCCCGGCAGGCGCACGCTTTCGACCGTCTGTGTTGCCGCGCGCACTGAGCGCGGGCCCGCACACACCTCATCGACGCCGCTGACCGGCGTCCCCAGCCCTGCCCGCGCGCACGACGTCCCCGACGCCCCTCTGCGCGAAAGAGCTGACTCCTGATGACGAACGTCCGTACCCTGACCGCCGGTTCCACGACGGCCCCCCTGTCCCCCCTCACCACCCCGCACCCGAACCGCCACCGCCTGCGCGCCGTCTCACCCGACGAGGCCCACCCGTCACCCGCCACCGCCCCGGGTGGAGGCGCTGCGCGCGACAGCGTCCCTGCCGTGGCGGAGCTGCTGAACTCCGGCGCCACCTGGCTCCCGGCGCCCCAGCACAGCCTGCCGGCACTGCCCGGTCAGCCGCCGATGGTCGGCTACCTCGTCCTGGTGCCGGCCGACCAGGCCCCCGCCCCGGCCGCGCCGCCACCGGCCGTACGGCCCGAGGCACCCGCACCGACCGGCGACGAGACCCTCCGGATCGACCCCGAGCAGCGCACCGCCCAGGTCCTGGGCCGCCCGCTGGACCTGACGTACCTGGAGTTCGAGCTGCTGGCCCATCTGGTCGCGCATCCGCACCGGGTGCACACCCGTGACCAGCTGGTGACCACGGTCTGGGGCTACGGGCACGTCGGGGACGGCCGCACCGTCGACGTCCATGTCGCCCGGCTGCGCCGCAAGTTGGGCGCCGAGCACCGGTCGTCGATCGTGACGGTACGGCGGGTCGGCTACAAGTACGTGCCCAGCACCTGAGTCCCGTGCGTCCGGGGCCCGTCGGACGGTGCGAGTCCCGGACCCGTCG
>NZ_JBEZMM010000063.1:10447-39886 GCF_040652715.1 Streptomyces sp. NPDC048196
GTCGGACCGTACGAGTCCGGGACCGGTCGGACCGTACGAGTCCGGGGCCCGTCGGACCGTGCGAGTCCGGGGCCCGTCGGACCGTGCGAGTCCGGGGCCCGTCGGACGGTGCGAGTCCGGGGCCCGTCGGACCGTACGAGTCCGGGACCGGTCGGACCGTACGAGTCCGGGGCCCGTCGGACCGTGCGAGTCCGGGGCCCGTCGGACCGTGCGAGTCCGGGACTCGCCCGTCCGGACCGTACGAGTCCGGCACCGGTCCGGACCGTAGGGCTCCGGCGCCCGTCCGGACCGTACGAGTCCGGCGCCCGTCCGGGCCGCAGGGCCCAGGCACCGGGACCCGGCGGTCCCCTTCCGTTCAGACGCCCTTCCGCTCCCTCCGGAGCGGGAGGGCCTGCCGCACCCCGCGCCGGTGCACCCAGCCCACACACCCCGCCACCAGCAGCCCGGCCGCCGAGGCCAGCAGCATCCCGCGGGCCGGCGACCCGGCCAGCGCCGTACCGCCCAGGCCGCCGAGCGCCGCGCTGCACAGCGCCCAGAGGCCCGCGCCCACCGCGTCCAGCAGGACGAAACGGCGCAGCGGGTAACGCACGCTCCCGGTGGAGAGCGCGGCGACGACCCGGCCACCGGGCAGGAAGCGGCCGGCGATGACCAGCAGCGCGGCATGCCGTTCCACCCGCGCCCGGGCCCTGGCGTGCCGGGCCCGGCCGCGTTCGCCGCGCAGCAGCCGGGCGACGGCCCGCGGGCCCGCGTACCGTCCGACGGCGTAGCCGAGGCAGTCACCGGCCAGCGCCCCGGCCGCCGCGACGCCCGCCAGCAGCGCGAGCAGCGGCAGGTCGGGGCCGATGAGCACCGCGACCAGCACGACGGTGGTCTCGCTCGGCATGAACGGCAACAGCGCGTCGAGCCCGGACACCAGCAGTACGACCAGCCAGAGCCAGGGCGAACCGAGCAGGCCCTGCAGCGTGCGGGCCAGCGCATCGAGGTGGTCGAGCTGGTCACACATGGACCCGTGCGGGCCGCGCCGCGCCCGGTACCGGTACCGGTACCGGTACCGGTACGGCCGCCACCGGCCGCCCGTACAGCGCCGCGCGTTCGGCCCGCGCCGCCAGCTCCCGCCGGTCCGCGCCGTGCGCGCCGTCCGCGGTCGTCAGCACCGGATGGGCAGTGACCCGTACGGTCAGCGCCCGGGCGGCGAGCACCCGGCGCAGCGAGCCGAGGAAGGTCTCCTCACCGCAGAACGCGGCCACCGTGCTGGGCCGGCCCTGCTGGGCGTACTCCAGGGTGACCGGCCGGACCGGCGCACCGGCGTCGAGGGCGGCCTGAAAGGTGGCCCGGCGGAACACCCCCCGGCCGGCCGTGCACCAGGTGGTCGCCT
Source organism: Streptomyces sp. NPDC048196 (assembly GCF_040652715.1). Lineage (NCBI taxonomy): Bacteria > Bacillati > Actinomycetota > Actinomycetes > Kitasatosporales > Streptomycetaceae > Streptomyces > Streptomyces sp. NPDC048196. The sequence continues at coordinate 11,823 of NZ_JBEZMM010000063.1, forward strand.
GCGGAAACACCGCCACCGACCGCCCGGAGGCCAGCAGTCGACTCAACTCCCCTACTGTCGACGTCAGTTGACGAGGATTCGTGCGATCGATGAAGAACGTACCGGCGCGCCGGGCCAGACCGCCGACGACCGGCCAGCCGCCGACCTCGCGTTTGGCGAGGAGGGTGACCGGTTCGACGGCGAGCAGGGCGGGGATGTCGAGCCAGGAGATGTGGTTGACGACGAGGAGGGTCCCGGGGCCACCGCCCGGCGCGGTGAGCGGCCCGGCCCCGGTGCCCGGCGGCCCGGCCACCGGCGCCGGGTCCTCCAGGCGGATGTCCAGCGCGTCGAGCAGAGCGGCGGCGTGGGCACGCAGCCGCACCGGACCCGCCATCCGCCCGCCGTCCGTCAGCGCCCGGCGCACCCGGTGGGTGAAAACGGCGGAACGCCGCACGGCCTCGGCGGCCGGGACCCGCGGCAGCGCGTGCCGGGCGCAGTCCGGGGTGCAGTCGGAACGGACGTCCCAGGGGCCGTTCACCGCTCCCCCAGGAAGTAGCGCCGGTAGCGGTCGCCGAGCCGTTCCATGTCCAGCACCACGAAGAAGTCCGCGACGTCGAACTCGGGGTCATGCGCGGGCGCACCGCAGATGAACGCGCCGATCCGGAGGTAGCCGCGCAGCAGCGGCGGCAGCTGGGCAAGGCTCGGTCGCCCCGGCACGGGGACGGTGGGGTGCCACGGCCGGTGCGGGGTGACCCGCAGCTCGGGCGGGGCGGCGTAGCGGGTACGGCCCAGTTCCCGGGCGTGGGCGGCGGCCGTACCACCGTCGGCGAGCGGGACGGAGGCGCAGCCGGCCAGATAGCGGTGGCCGGAGAGCAGCGTGTAACGGGCGAGCGCGGCCCACATCTGGGTCATCACTGCGCCGTCGCGGTGATCGGGGTGCACGCAGGAGCGGCCGGCCTCGATGAGCGAGGGCCGCAGCGCGGCGAGCGCGCCGAGGTCGAACTCACCGTCGGAGTAGAGCCGCGGACTGCGGCCGGGCGGCAGCAGCCGGTACGTACCGACGATCGCGCCGCTGGCGGTGTGGGTCACGACGAGGTGGTCGGCCACCTCGTCGACGTCGTCGATGTCATGGCCGGCCAGCGGGGTGTGCAGGGTCGCGCCCATCTCCTCGGCGAAGACCAGGTGACGCAGCCGCTGGGCCGCGCGGATCTGCTCGGGGGTGTCGGCTATCTGCGCGGTGTAGCCGGTGTCGGTGGGAGCGGCAGCCGCGGGTACGGCGGCGGTGGGGGCGGACGCGGTCGGTGCCATGCGCATGGGAGCTCCATGGGGAGTGGAAGGCCGACGAGTCGACGGACGGGGCTGACCTGGCCCTTCTCTACGCGCCAGACTGTTCCCGCACCGGCCGCCCGAGCGCGTGAAGGACAGGGGGCGAACGGGTGAGCCTCGGCAGAACACTGCGTTGTGGCCTGCTTCCCACGTACCCGTCTCTCCCGCCGCGGGGCGCTTTGCGGAGCCCCCGCACGTACCCGTCTCTCCCGCCGTCGGGGTTGCTCGCCGTTGCGCTTTGCGGCGCCCCGCACGTACCTGTCCGCGGCGCCGCGGGGCTTGGTCGCCGTTGCGCTTTGCGGCGCCCCGCACGTACCTGTCCGCGGCGGGACAGCCAGGTACGTGGGCGGCGCCGCAAAGCGCAGCGGAACGGCGAGAAACCCCCACGGCGGGAAAGCCGAAATCGTGGGAAGGCCGCAAAGCGCAGCGGAACGTGGGGATACTGCCCCATGGGTCAACCGTCACGACGTGCGTTGTTAGGGACAGCCGGAGCGATCGGTGCGGGGGCGGCGCTCGGTGGGGCCGCGCCGGGTGGGGCCGCGGACCGTGGGCGAGGGGCCGTGCCCTTCGATACCGCTGCGGCGCGGGCCGCGCTGGAGCGGTTGCTGCCGGCGCATGCCGATCAGTTCCAGCTGGTCGCGCTGGCGGCCGCGGGGCACGCCGACCGGTTCCGGGTCGACGGAACGGCCGGCCGGATCACCGTTGCGGGGACCTCCCCCGCCACGCTCCTCACCGGCGTCCACTGGTACCTCAAATACACCTGCCGGGCTCATCTGTCCTGGGCCGGTGATCAGGTCGAGCTGCCCGCCAGGTTGCCCGCGCCCCGCGCCCCGATGGAGCGGGGCAGCACCGTTCCGCACCGGTTCGCGCTGAACGACACCCACGACGGGTACACCGCCCCGTACGCCGACTGGGCGCGGTGGGAGCGGCTGATCGACGTACTGGCGTTGCACGGTGTGAACGAGGTGCTGGTCACGCCGGGTACCGAGGCCGTCTACCACCGGCTGCTGACCGGGTTCGGGTACTCCGACGCCGAGGCCCGCCGCTGGCTTCCGGCGCCCTCGCACCAGCCGTGGTGGCTGCTGCAGAACATGAGCGGGTACGGAGGGCCGATGAGCCACGAACTGCTCGCGCAGCGTGGCGAGTTGGGGCGGAGGATCGCGGGGCGGCTGCGGGAGTTGGGGATGCGGCCGGTGCTGCCCGGGTATTTCGGTACCGTTCCGGACGGTTTCGCTGCCCGGAACCCCGGCGCGCGGACCGTTCCGCAGGGCACCTGGTCGGGGCTGAAGCGTCCCGACTGGCTGGACCCGCGCACCGGGGTCTTCGCCGAGGTGGCGGCCGCTTTCTATCGTCATCAGGAACAACTGCTGGGCCCCGCCGCGTACTTCAAGATGGATCTGCTGCACGAGGGCGGCGATCCCGGTGACGTACCGGTGGCGGAGGCGGCGCGCGCCGTCGAGCGGGCGCTGCGTACCGCGCACCCGGACGCCACCTGGGTGATCCTCGGCTGGCAGGACAATCCGCGCCGGGACCTGCTGGACGCCGTCGACCACGACCGGATGCTGATCGTGGACGGGCTCGGTGACCTGGACACGGTCACCGACCGGGAGCGGGACTGGGGCGGGGTGCCGTACGCCTTCGGGTCGATCCCCAACTTCGGCGGGCGCACCACGATCGGTGCGAAGACCCACATCTGGGCGGAGCGCTTCCCGGCCTGGCGGGACAAGCCGGGCAGCCGGCTGGTCGGGACCGCCTACATGCCGGAGGCCGCCGAGCGGGACCCGGCCGCCTTCGAGCTGTTCAGTGAACTGGCGTGGCGTGAGCGGCCGGTGGACCGTGCGGCGTGGTTCGACGGCTATGCCGCGTTCCGTTTCGGCGCGCGTGATCCGCACGCCCGGGCCGCGTTCGCCGCGCTGCGCACCAGCGCGTACGAGATCGCCAGCAAGGACGGCCGGCCGCATGACTCCGTCTTCGCCGCCCGGCCGAGCCTGGCCGCCCGTTCCGGGACCACCTACGCCACCCACACCCCGGCCTTCGATCCGGCCGCCTTCGACACCGCGTTCGCGGCGCTGCTCGCGGTCCGGCCGGCGCTGCGCGGCAGTGACGCCTACCGTCACGATCTGACCGACGCCGCCCGGCAGGCGCTGGCCAATCGATCCTGGCAGTTGATCGGGCAGCTTCAGGAGGCCTACCGGCGCAAGGACCGGGCGGCGTTCCGGGCGCTGTCCGGGCTGTGGCTGCGGCTGATGCGGCTGAGCGACGAGGTCGCCGGCGCGCACCGGCACTTCCTGCTGGGGCCCTGGCTCGCGGATGCGAAGGCGAGGGCGTCCGGCCCCGAGGAGGCGGCTCAACTGGAGCATTCGGCGCGGGCGTTGCTCACCACCTGGGCGGACCGGGCCACCGCGGACGGCGGGGCGCTCGCCAACTACGCCAACCGCGACTGGCACGGCCTGATCTCCGAGGTGCACCTCCCGCAGTGGCAGGCGTATCTGGACGAGCTCGCGGACGCGCTGGCCGCGGGCCGCCCGCCGAAGACCTTCGACTGGTACGCCCTGGAGGAGCCCTGGACCCGGGCGCGGACGGGCCATCCGCTGCGGCCCACCGCCGATCCGTACCGCACCGCCCGGCGGGTCCACGACGTCCTCGCCGCGGCTCCGTACCAGGGCACGCTCACGGTGGCCGCCGATCCGGCCGCGCTGCCGCCGGGCGGCCGCGCCGCCCTGACCGCGGCGCTGCGCAACGAGAACGGTCTGCGGGCCACCGGTCGCGTCGACTTCGCGCTGTCCGGGCTGCCGGCCACCGCCGACGGCCCCCTCACCGTGTCGTCCCTGCCGCCGGGCGGCACGGGCCGGGCCCGCTGGCGGATCGCCGCCCCGGCCGGCCCGGCGAAGGAGCCGTTGCAGCCCCTCCCCTACCGCCTCACCGCCGACTACGGCCCCGAGGGCGAGCCCCGGGTCCGGGCCGCCCGGGAGGGCACGCTCTTCGTCGCCGGGCCCCTGGACGCGGACCTGCGGACGGTCACCACGAACGCGGCCGTCTTCGGGCAGCTCGGCGACCGCTTCGCGATCAACGGTTCCGGCGCGGATCTGTGGCGGTCCACCGCGGAGTTCGGCGCGCTGTTCCGGCCGGGCGCCCTGGCGGCGGGCGGTGCGGTGACGGTGGAGGTCACGGCCCAGGACCCGACCGGCCCCTGGGCCCGGGCCGGTCTGATCGTCCGCAACCGTCTCACCCCGCCCGGCCCGGATGCACCGGACGCCGCCCTGGGCTTCCTCAACCTCTCCGTCACCCCGGCCAACGGTGTCGTGCTGTCCTACGACGCCGACGGCGACGGCCGGCTGGACACCTACCGCCGGCTCTCCGGCGTCACCGCGCCCGTCCTGCTGCGGCTGACCCGCGGGCCGGACAGCGGGCGCTCGGGTACGTACTCCGGTGCCTGCTCGACCGACGGGGGCGCGACCTGGCGGGAGATCGCCGCCGTGACGGTGCCCGGAGCGGCCGGCCGGCAGGACGCCGGGCTGCATCAGTCCGCCGCCAACTCCGGTTCCGGGGACCGCGGGACGGCCGCGTTCCGTCACTGGACCGTCACTGGAAGCACGCCCGGCCAGCGCGTACGCTGACCCGCAACTGCACCACGAGCGAGGGGATTTTCGGTATGAGTGCCGCAGCAGAGAAGGAGTGGCTCTACGCCCTCGACATCTCCGACGCCGTCTGGCAGCGCCCGCCCGGCGACGCCGAGGAAGCGGTGGAGATCGCCTTCCTGGAGCGCGGTGCGGTGGCCATGCGGAACTCCACCGAGCCCGATGTGGTGCTGCGCTACACCGAAGCGGAGTGGCGGGCGTTCGTGCTGGGCGCGAAGGACGGCGAGTTCGACCTGGAGCGCTGAGCGCGGCCCGTCCCCGGGGGCCGGCCGGTGGCCGCCCCCGGGTCCGGTCACCCGTAGGGGCAGGTGCCCGTAGCGGTGACCATCACAGGATTCACTCGTTTCACGGAACGTGAAGCAGCAGCAGCCCTCCCCCGTGCGTGCGGACCGCACCCCCTCCGGCAGCTCCGCGGACCTCGACGAGGTCATCGATGTCGAGCAGGCCGAGGCGGCGCTGGTCGAGCACTATCCCCGGCTGGTCCGGCTGGCCTATCTCGTCCTGCCGCCCGGCCGCAGCCGCGGCCGCCGGGTGCTGGCCGCGCACGGCGTGGTGCAGCGGGCCCTGCCGCGTCAGCGCAGTTCCACCCGGGCCCTGGGGCTGCCGGGCCAGCGCGCCGGTGCGGAAGCGGCGATCGACCCCGGCTACGCCTTCGTCCGGATGCGGGTGCTGCGCGCGGCGCTGGCCGCCGCCCGGTCGCGCCGCCGGCTGCCGGCCCCGCCGCCGCTCCTTCCCCAGGTGTGGGGGCTGCGGCTGTTCCCCCGTTCCGGCGGTGCCGATGAACTCGCCCTGGACCAGGCCCTTTCGGCGCTGTCCGGGCCCGGCCGGGCCGCGTTCGTGCTGCGTGATCTGGAGCGGCTGAGCCTGCCCGAGGCGCGCCGGGTGCTGGAGGCGGCGGGGGTGGCCGAGCCGCGGGAGGCCTGGGACGAGGCGGAGCGGGTCGCGACCCCGGCCGGCAGCCGGGACCGGTCGCTGCTGGAGTCGCCGGAGTTCGACCCGTGCGCGCTGCAGGCCCGGCCGACGGATCTGATCCGGCGGCGCCAGAACGGCCGGGCGGTGCTGGCGGCGGGGGCCGCGGTCCTGGTGTGCGGGGCGCTGCTGGGGCTGCCGGGCGACGGCTGGGGGCCGGACGGTGCGGCCGCCCCGCCGTACGCACGCAACGCCGCGTCCGAAGCGGCCCTGGATCCGGGCAGGTTGACGGTCACCTCGGCCGTGGCCTGGAAGAACGCGGCCCGTCAGGACTTCGCGGCCTGGCCGGCCCGCGGGGACCACGTCCACGACAAGGCGCTGCTGCGCCGCGCGCTGGCCGTGTGGGCGCGTCCCGGGTCGGGGGTGCAGGTGTCGGCCACGCCCGGTACCCCGGCCGGCCCCGCGGCGGGTCCGCCGCAGCTGCTCTTCGCGGGGGTGGTGGACCACGCGGTGGTGGTGCTCTTCCACGACGGTCTGCGGGTCGTCCGGTACGCGGAGGCGGCGGACGGCGCGGGTCAGGGCGAGGGCACCGGCGCGGCGCTGGACTTCGCCCGTACGGACGGCGCCGCGGACGGCACGGCGAGCGCCGTGGTGGTGGGCCGCACCCAGGGCAACGTCCGTTATCTGACCGCCCCGTGGGTGAAGGGGAAGGCCGCGCTGGTCGATCTGGCCAGGCCGGACGCGGCTGCCGAGCCGGTGCCCGTCGGGCCGGACGGGCTGACCGGTCCGGTGCCGGTGCCCCGCCCCGACCAGAGGTGCACCGGCTGGCCGGCCCTGCGGCTCGGCGGTCACCTCCTGACCGACCTCGGCGAGCTGACGCCGGCCCGGCTGACGTACGGCAGGCCGCGCAGGCCGGGTGAGGTGAGTGCCCCGGAGGCCAGGACGGCCTGGGCGCGGACGGCCTGCGAGCTCGCCGCGGTGCGCGGGCAGGGCGTGCGCAGCGTCAACGCCTGGGAGTTCGCCCGGCAGCCGCTGCCGGGCGGTGCGGGGGTTGCGGCCTGGTTGTGCACCCGGGCGGAGACCTGGCGGGGTGCGGGCAGCCGGACGCTGGCCCAGGTCCAGACCCCGGCGCCGAACGGGCAGCCGTACGCCCCCGGTGCGGTGACCGCCCGTGCGGAGGGCGGTACGGCCTGCGGTCCGCGGGCGCCGCGGGCGCTGGCGGGGGTGCTGTGGAAGGCTCCGGCCGGCCAGTGGTGGCTGCTGGCGGCGGGCAGCGACCAGGTCAGGTCGATCACCGCGTCCGGTGCGGTGCACGGCGAGGCGCCGGGCCGGTTCCTGGCGTTGCCGGCGAAGGCGGGCGACAACGCGGAGCTGGCCGGCCGGCTGGCCAACGGCAAGAAGGTCGACGCGGTGGGCTGACGGGAGAGGGGCTGGATTTTCGTCGTACGAGGGGTATCGACAACTCCTTACCCGCCAGTACATTGACGCCATGTCTAACAAGGCCTCGTTGCGGCCCCGGCCGGTCGCGTCCGAGCACACCCCGCTGAAGGCCCGCAACATCGCCTTCGACTGGGCGGACACCCCGCTGCACTGGATCCCCGGCGACCCCGCCAGCACCCATACGATCAATGTGCTGCACCTGCTGCTGCCGGCCGGCGAGCGCTGGTTCGTGCACGTCTACAAGCAGGCGCTGCCGTACGTCCGCGATCCGCAACTGCGCGCGGACGTCCTCGGGTTCATCGGCCAGGAGGCGATGCACTCCCAGGCGCACGACGAGGTGCTGCCGCACCTCAAGGAACAGGGGCTGGACCCGACCCCTTACACCGCACAGGTCGACTGGCTCTTCGAGAAGCTGCTCGGGGACCGCACGCTGCCGCCGGGCCGGGCCCGTCGGTGGTGGCTGCTGGAGCGGGTCGCCCTGATCGCCGCCATCGAGCACTACACCGCGTTCCTGGGCGACTGGGTGCTGGGCGCCGAGGCGCTGGACGCCAGGGGCGCCGATCCGACCATGCTCGACCTGCTGCGCTGGCACGGCGCCGAGGAGGTCGAGCACCGCTCGGTCGCCTTCGACCTGTTCGTCCACCTCGACGGCGGCTACCGGCGCCGGGCCCGCACCTGGGCCACGGCCTTCGGCGCGCTGGTCTTCCTGTGGCAGCGCGGCACCCGCTTCTTCCTGGAGAACGACCCGACGCTGACCGACGGCCGGGCCACGTTCCGGGAGTTCTTCCGCGCCGGGCGCGAAGGCGTACTGCCCACCGCGGGCGCCATGGTCCGCTCCATCCCGCAGTATTTGAGCCGCAGTTACCACCCCTCCCAGCACGGCGACACCGCCCGGGCCGTGGCCTATCTCGCCCACTCCCCCGCCGCCACCGCGGCCGCGGCCCGTACGTCCGGAGGTGCCTGAGATGCCGCGCATGGGCACGGTCGTCGCGGTGGGTGCGGCGGCCCTGGTCGCCCGGCGGGCGCTGCGCCGACGCGTGCGGGCCTCGCCGCTGTGGCCGCTGCCGGCCCTGGACGAGCCCGTCTCCGGCCGCCGCCGGGCCGGCGTACGCGCGCGACGGCTGACGGTCGTGGAGCGGACGACGGAGGCCGAGGGCGTGCTCCGGCTCCGCCTGGAGGGCACCGATCTGCCCGCCTGGGAACCGGGCGCGCACGTGGACCTCGTACTGCCGTCCGGCGCGGTCCGCCAGTACTCGCTGTGCGGTGATCCCGCGATACCGGGTTCGTACACCGTCGCCGTCCGGCTCGTCGAGGACGGCCGGGGCGGCTCGCGCGAGGTCCACGAGCAGTTGCACGAGGGCACGGAGGTGGAGGTCCGCGGCCCCCGCAACCGCTTCCCCCTGTCGGACGGGCACGCCTACGTCTTCATCGCCGGCGGCATCGGCATCACCCCGATCCTGCCGATGGTCCGCCAGGCGGAACGGGAGGGGGTGCCGTGGCGGCTGCTGTACGGCGGGCGGTCCCGGGCGTCGATGCCGTTCCTGGCGGAGGTCGAGAAGCTGGCGGAGGCCGGGCCGGGCCGGGTCACGGTGGTCGCCGAGGACGAGGACGGCCGGCCGGACCTGGCCGCGCTGCTCGCCGCTGCGCCACCGCACGCGGCGGTCCACTGCTGCGGCCCGCAGCCCCTGATGGACGCGGTCGCCGCCCTGTTGCCCGGCGGCCCGGACGGCCTCACCCTGCACACCGAACGCTTCGCCCCGGCCGCTCCCGCGGCGGCCGGCGCGGAGCTGCCGTTCGAGGTGGAGCTGCACCGCACCGGCCGTACGGTCCCGGTGCCCGCGGGGACCAGCGTCCTGCGGGCGCTCCGCGACCAGGCGCTGCCGGATCTGCCGTACTCCTGTGAGCAGGGGTTCTGCGGCACCTGCCGGCAGCGGGTGCTGGCCGGCGAGGTGGACCACCGCGACGAGCTGCTGACGGACGCCGAGCGCGACGACTCGTTGCTGATCTGCGTCTCGCGGGCGCGGGGCGGCGAACGGCTGGTGCTCGATCTGTGATTCCGCGCCGCGCCCCGGGTCGTTAGGGTGGGCCGCATGACGACCGGGGCGCGGCGCAGGATGGGCGTCGAGGAGCGGCGCGATCAGCTGATCGCGGTCGCCCTCGGCCTGTTCAGCCACCGCGCGCCCGAGGACGTGTCGATCGACGAGATCGCCGAGGCGGCCGGCATCTCGCGGCCGCTGGTCTACCACTACTTCCCGGGCAAGCAGCAGCTGTACGAAGCCGCGCTGCGGCGGGCCGCGGACGAGCTGACCACCCGCTTCGTGGAACCGCACGAAGGCCCGCTCGGCGCCCGCCTGTTGCGCGTGATGGAGCGTTTCTTCGACTTCGTCGACGAGCACGGCCCCGGCTTCTCCGCGCTGATGCGTGGCGGCCCGGCGATCGGCTCGACCCGTACCAGCGCCCTGATCGACGGCGTCCGCCAGGCCGCGTACGAGCAGATCCTGGCGCACCTCGCCCTCACCGACCCGCCGCCGCGGCTGGAGATGGTGGTGCGCTCGTGGATCTCGCTGGCCGAGACCACCGCCCTTCTCTGGCTGGACGGCCGCCGGGTCCCCCGCGCCGAGCTGGAACGCCAGCTCGTCCACGATTTCGCCGCGCTGGCGGCGGTGAGCGCGGCGTACGACGACCGCATGGCCGGGATCGTCCGCCGCATCCTGGCGGACGAACCGGCGGACGGGATGTTCGCGGACCTGGTGGGCCGCTTGATGGCGCTGCCGCAGCCGGCCTAGGTGGGTGCCCGTGGGGTGGTCGCCGTGCGGCCGTCCCCCTGGGGCTCGGGGGACGGTCGCACGGATGACGTCTAGGCCTTGCCGGTGAGGCTCGCGAACACCACCACGTTGTCCGGGTAGTAGTGCTTGCCCTGGTCGTAGTCCCCGCCGCAGGTGATCAGGCGGAGGCCCGCGTGGTCGAGGTTCTGGTAGACCTCCACGGTGGGGAACTTGTTCTTCGGGTACTGGGCGACGCGGTCGACGGTGAACTTCGCCGTGCTGCCGTCCTTCCGGGCGACCTCGATGGTGTCCCCGCGCTTCATGGCCGACAGCTTCTGGAACACCGACGGGGTGCCGTTCCAGGTGACGTGGCCGGCGATGACGGCCGGTCCGCGGGCCCCCGGCGTCGGGCCGGGCCGGTACCAGCCCGCCTTGGCCGGATCGCGCGGGGTCTCCATCGTCCCGTCCGGGTGCTGTCCCAGCGTCTCCAGCGTGGAGGACACCTTCAGTGCGGGGATGGAGAGCCGTACGGGGTCCGACGTCGGCATGCTCGCGGTGGCGGCGCCCGGTCCGTCCGTCGCGGCGGACGCTTCGTCGTGGGCGGCGTGACCGCCCTGGCCCGGTTGCTCGGCGGGGAGCGAGCGCGGCGGCGCGGCGTCCGGTCCTCCGCATCCGGCGACGAGCACGGCGGCCACCGCGGCGGCGAGCACACCGCCGACGGCCCGGCGGCTCCGGCGTGCGGTGGTCACGGCGGCCCTGGTGGGGGCGGTCATGCGGCGGCCCCGCCGTTCTCGCGGCGTACCGGGGCGAGTTGGGCCCGGCGGCGGCGCAGCAGGACCAGGGTGCCGGTCGCCGCCGCCACGGCGGTCGCGCCGGCGCCCAGCAGCGCGAGGGGCACGCTGCTGCCGGCGGGCGGGTCCACGGGCCCGGTCCCGGTCTCGACCCCGCCGACCGGGATGGAGCCGACCGCGGCGCCCTGAACCTCACCGCAGTTGGTCGGGGCGGTGGCCTCCTGCGGCAGTTTGGGGTCGAGTTCGCTCTTGCCCGCGCCGTCGAAGTCGTACTTGTTGTTGCCGTTGCGGTCGATGCCGTGCTGCACGATGTGCAGGTCCTTGATGTGGTCGACGACGTCCTGGGAGACGGTGAGCGTGCGCTCGTAGGAGAGCTTGCCCTGGGCGTCGGCCGTCGGCATCCGGTCCACGGCGAGGCCGCTCTTGGCGTCGGTGGAGCCCCGGGTGGTCAGCGAGATGTTGATGTTTCCGTACTGGACGGTGGCTTCGGTGTTGTCGATGACCCCGTCGCCGTTGGTGTCGGCGCTCGGGTCGGGGCAGTGGAAGTCGTGCCCGTCGGTGGAGCCGTGGAGGTGCTGGGCGTGCGGCTGCCCGGGGACGAGCCCCTCGGACTCGATCTTCACCGTCAGCTGGTTGCCCTTGAGGCTGAGCATCGCGACGCCCTTGGAACCGGAGTTGTTCAGCTGTGCCAGGTTGATCTGGTAGGCCCCGTCGGCTGCTGCTGCCGGGGAGGCGGCGCCGACGGTGAGGGCCAGGGCGGCCGGCAGCGCGGCGAGTGCGGCGAGGCGGCTGGGACGCGTGGGGATCACGTTCGTTCCTTTCCGACGGCCCTCCACGGCGGAGGCCCGCATCATCCAGGTGCGAAGCGACACCTCGGCGAGGTATCACCCTCTTATTCGCAGCGCCGGCGCCCGAGGGCGGCTGGGACGGAAAATTTGTCGCTACGTCACAATTCCGCGCATGACAGAGAAGATCATGTTCCGGCTCGCCGACGACGGCGATCCGCACGTCCTCGTCGACCTGTACGACGCGGCCGCACGGTGGATGCAGCGGTCCGGCATCGAGCAGTGGAAGCCGGGCGGGAAGAGCGCCGAGCACTTCCGGCTGCGGATGAAGGAGGGCGAGGTCTGGCTCGCGGAGGCCGGCGGGCACATAGCCGGGGCCTACGAGCTGTGGTGGGAGGACGAGCCCGCGTGGGGGCCGCAGCCGCCGGAGGCGGGGTATGTGCACCGGCTGATGGTGGACCGGGAGCGGGCGCCGGCCGGCACCGGGCGGGCGATGCTGGCGCATGCGGAGCGGCGGATAGCGGAGGCCGGCCGCGCCTGGGCGCGGCTGGACTGCCTCTCGTCCAATCCGCGGCTGCGGTCGTATTACGAGGGTGCCGGGTACACGGTCGTCGGGGAGCAGCCGTTCAAGGAGGATGGCGGCGGAAGTCCGTACGCCGTCACCCTCCTCGAGAAGCGGCTGGGTGGTTGGCCGGTGGGTGGTTGGCCGGTCGGCCCGGAGTCAGCGGTGCGGGCTCAGCGGCGGTGGAAGACCGCGACCGTGTAGGGCGGCACCGCGAACGTGCCGGTGGCCTCGGCGTACGAGGCCGTGGCGGTGGTGCGGTCCGTGCCGTGGGCCTGGACGGGGTGCAGGGCGTAGGGGTGGCCGGCCAGGGCGGCGACGGTCTGGTGCTGCTCCCGCGGTGTGGCGTTGAAGACGATCACCAGGTCGGCGAGGCGCATGGTGAGCACGCCCGGCGTCTCGTCCTCCCCGGAGAGGGGGAAGGAGAGCTGCGACTGGACTTCCGCGGCGGTGGCCAGGCCGAAGGCCGGCTCCGTGGCGTGGATGCGGAGCAGGTCGCGGTAGGCGGCCGAGGCGCCGCGGAGGGTCGCGCAGTCGGGGCGGAGGGCCGGATCGGCCAGCAGGGGCTTGGCGTAGGGCCACTTGTCCTTGTTGTCGGCGGCCGGTGGCAGTCCGCGGCCGAAGCCGTTGCCGTCGGCGCAGTCCCAGTGCACGGCGTTGAACCAGTCACCACTGTTGAAGGAGTTGCGGTCCAGGGACTTGGAGCGGAGCAGGTCCGAACCGGCCTGGGAGAGCGCAGGGCCCTGCGAAAGGGCCGCGGTGGCGAGTGCAAGAACTTGCAGACGGGCGCGGTCGGTGGGGCTGGTTTCTTGCGGAAGCTTGTAGGCGAGGGCGTCGTAGAGGGTTTCGTTGTCGTGCGCGTCGGCGTAGGCGAGGGCATCGCCGGGGGCGGCGGCGTACCCGGCCGGGGCGCCGTTGTAGTCGACCTGCGCGCCCTTGACGCGGTGGCCGGCGGTGTCGGTGAAGGTGTAGTCGGCGAGGTTGCCGGTGAGGCCGACCTTGAGGAGGTCCTGGTAGTGCAGGAGGCGGGAGCGCTGGGCGGCCGGATCGCCGTTCGCGGGTGAGGAGTTGGGGGCCGTGAAGAGGCCCGAGCCGAAGCCCTGGACACGGGGGTCGGCGTCGAAGGGGCCGCCGCCGCGCACCGCGTCCCGGGCCCGGTCGTTGAAGGTGGCGATGCCGGTGCCGGCCATGTTCCGCTGGGTGGCCTGGACGAAGCGGGCGTCGTTCGCGGCCTCGCCGAAGTTCCACCCCTCGCCGTAAAGGATGATCTTCTTGCCGTCCACGCCGTCCCGGGCCGGGGTGAGCGCGTCGAGGGCCTTGCGGACGGCCAGGATGTTGGCCTTCGGGTGGTGTCCCATGAGGTCGAAGCGGAAGCCGTCGACCTTGTACTCCCTGGCCCAGGTGACCACCGAGTCCACGACGAGCTTGCCCATCATGGTGTGTTCGGGCGCGGTGCCCGAGCAGCAGGTGGAGGTGGCGACCGTACCGTCGTCGAGCAGCCGCTGGTAGTAGCCGGGGACGATCCGGTCGAGGACCGAGTGCGGGTCCTGGCCGGCGGCGGCGGTGTGGTTGTAGACGACGTCCATGACGGTGCGCAGGCCGATGCCGTTGAGGCCCTGCACCATGCGGCGGAATTCGACGGTGCGGGCCGGGCCCTCGGGGTCGGAGGCGTACGAGCCCTCGGGCACGGTGTAGTGCAGCGGGTCGTAGCCCCAGTTGTACGCGTCGCGGGCGGCGGACCTGGTCACGCACTCCTGCTGGCTCTCGGAGTCCGGCGCGTAGGAGGCGAGGTCGCAGCGGGGGCGGTCCTGGTCGGTTCGCTTTTCGGGAACGGTGGCGCCGTCGAAGGCCGGCAGCAAGTGGACGTAAGAAGTTCCAGCGGCTGCAAGGGATTTCAGATGCCGCATGCCGTCGGAGCTGCGGTCGGTGAAGGCGAGGTACTGGCCGGGGTGGCGGGAGGTGCGGTCCTCGACGGAGAAGTCGCGGACGTGCAGTTCCTGGATGCGGGCCCGGCGCAGCGGCACCGCGGCGGGCTTGCGCAGGCCGGCCCAGCCCTCGGGGGCGAGCCGCGGGTCGTCGAGGTCGACGACCAGACTGCGGGCGGAGTCGGCGGTCAGGGCGGTGGAGTAGGGGTCGGTGACCTTGTTGGTAACGGTCCGACCGACCGTGGGCGCCCAGACGGTGACGAGGTAGCGGTAGGGCTTTCCGGCCCAGTCGCGCGACCCCTGGACGCGCCAGACGCCGCTGCGGTCGTCGCGCCGCATCGGGACCGTACGGCCGTCGAGTTCCAGGGCGACGGTACGGGCGGTGGGTGCCCATACGGAGAGGGTGGGGCGGCCGTGGTGGAAGACCGGCCCGAGTGCGGCGCGTTGGGCCTGCGTGCCGTACAGGTCGTCGAGAACGCCGGGTATCTGCACGCCGGTTGTGGTGCGCCGGCCGTCCGCGGTGCGCTGGGTGGCGACCAGGCGTCCGCGCAGCGCCGTACGGGCGAGGCCGCGGTCGCGGGGGTCGACGGTGAAGGCCGGATAGCCGGTGAGGTGGGGGAAGGCGGCGCGTTCGGCGGGGGTGAGGCTGCCGGGGGTGAGCCGGAGGCGCTTGTCGGACGCCCCTGCTCGCCCGGTCCCGAACTCCAGCTGCGCACCGGCTCGTTCGGCGCCCTTCCAGACCACCGTGTCGCGGTCGATCCACTGCGCCAGGGCCGGTTGCGGGCCGGGCGGGGCGGCGTGGGCCGGCTGCACGGTCGGCGCGGTGAGGAGGCCGGTGGCGCCGAGGGCGAGGACGAGGACGGCGGCCAGGCGCCGGCCGGGCCGGCGTGCGGTGGAGGACCGTGCAGTGGAGGACCGTGCGGTGGAGGCCCGTGCGGTGGAGGCCCGTGCGGTGGAGGACATGGCTCATGGTTCTATCCGCGGCGATCCAGCGTTGCAAGACCTTACGCAAGACATTGCAAGGGTGTTACGTTGCTGGCACAGCCGGTCCGGCCGGCCGGAGGTCCATCACAACGGGCCCTACGCGCCCGGCCGGTCGGACCGGCCCCATCCCCGTGAATCGGACCGGCCCCATTCCCGTGAAGTGGTTACTGAAGTGCCGCCAAGTACCGCTGAAGTGGCGCATTGTCACCCGTACCGCCGCACGTACCGCGTCAGTCCTCCGCGAGCGGGGAAGTCACCCGGCATGATCGACGATCCTGGGCACGACACCGCCGACGCACAGCACACCGCCGGCACACCGGACCACGACGACGCGACCCGCCGCTATTACGAGACCGGCGACGTCGACGCCTTCTACGACGCCGTCTGGGGCGGCGAGGACATCCACGTCGGCATCTACGCCGAGGGCGACGAACCGATCGGGGAGGCCTCGCACCGCACCGTCGAGCACACCGCGGACAAGGTCGCCGACCTGCTCGGCCCGCACGCCACCGTGCTCGACCTCGGCTCCGGATACGGCGGCTCGGCCCGCGCGCTCGCCGAACGCTTCGGCTGCCGCGTCGCGGCCCTCGACCTCAGCGAGGCCCACAACCGCCGCCACCGCGCGGCCAACACCCAACGCGGCCTGGACGGCCTGATCGAGGTCGTCACCGGTTCCCTCAACGACCTGCCCTACGAGGACGGACGGTTCGACGTCGTCTGGTCCCTGGAGGTGCTGTGCCACGTGGAGGACCGGGAAGGCGCGCTGGCCGAGGCCGTACGCGTACTACGACCGGGCGGCGCCCTGGTCTTCTCGGACATCATGGCGCCCGAGGAGCCCCCGGCGGAGGCGGTACGCCCAGCATTCGCGCGCCTTGGCGTACAGACCCCGGCCACCCCGGCCTTCTATCTGGCGCAGCTGTCCGAACTCGGCCTCAAGGGTGCCGACTTCGAGGACCGCACCCCGGACCTCGCCACCCACTACGCCCGCCTCGACGAGGACGTCCACCACCGCGCGGCCGAACTGCGCGACCGCATCAGCCCGGCCTACGTCGACGACCTACTGGCCAACCTCCCCCTCTGGACCGACGTCACCCGCCGCGGCCTGCTCCGCTGGGGCCTCTTCCACGCGCGACGGCCGACGGGCTGAGGTCACCTGTCCCCTGCTCCTCACCGGCCCGGCAGGTCCAGATCCGCCCGGACGATCTTGCCCACCGCGGGCCGGTCGAGGACGGTCCAGCAGGTGGCGAGCGCGGCGACGAGGACCAGCCCCCAGCCGCTCTCGGCATCGGGCGCCGGCGGCACAAGGGTGCCGGGGGCCGGCGGGCGCCGCTCCGTACGGGTGTCGGCGACCTCGATGCGGAGGGTGCCCGGCCGGGCCGAGCCGGGCAGTTTCAGCAGACGCAGTTCGAAGTCCCGGCCGGCCACCCGGCCGTGCGTGGCCGCATTGGCGGCGAGCTCACCGACGATCACGGCGGCGGTGTCCGAGATCTCGCCGCCGTACGGGAAGCCCCAGACGTCGAGCTGCTGGACAGCCAGATAGCGCGCGAGGCGGGCCCCGCGCCGGGTGGCGCTGAAACGCTGCGTGAACACACGTACGGTGACGGTTGCTTGGGCTTGCATGCGGCCAACGGTGCTGGTCAGCGGGCACGTACACCAGAAACTCGACTCGTACTTCGGGAACTGTACGAGCTGAGTACGTGGACGGGTCGGGTAACGGGCCGTAACGATGGGTGACTTGCGGGGTCAGTACCAGTCACCTCGGGAGTACCCGACATGGAAGACAGCAGCACCGACCACTACGACAGCGGCAGGCCCGAGCCGTCCGGCAGTCTGCGGACCTTCGGCGCGGTCTATCAAGGGTTCCGCGAGAACGCGGGTTTCACGCAGGAAGCGCTGGCACCGGCGATCCGGTACTCGGCGCACTACATCGGCTCCGTCGAGCAGGGCCGACGCCTCCCGTCGAAGAAGTTCATCGACCGCTCGGAGGAGACACTCCACGCGAACGGTGTGCTCAGGAAGGCCGCCAAGCGGCTTTCGAAGCAACCGGGACTGGCCCGGTGGTTCCGCGAGTGGGCAGAGCTGGAGAAGCAGGCGATCAGTCTGTACACGTACGAATGCCGGCTGGTGCCGGGGCTGTTACAGACGGAGGCGTATGCGCGGACGCTCTTCAGGGAGCAGCTTCCGCATCAGGACGACGACCAGATCGACGCCCAGTGGGCAGCACGGTCCGAGCGCCAGCGGCTGCTCCGCGAGCGTCCCAACACTGCGTTCCGATTCATCCTCGAAGAGCACCTCTTCCTTCGCCGTACGGGCGGGGCGGAGGTCACCAGGCAGGCCATCGACCACATCCTGGAAATCAGCGAACTCCGGAACGTAGACGTCCTACTCATGCCGCTTGTACAGGAGAAACACGCTGGGTTGGACGGGCCGATCCGGCTGCTGGAGACCCCGGACAACGAGTGGTTCGGCTACTGCGAAGGACAGCGTGGCGGTCTGTTCATTTCCGACCCGAAAGAGCTCAGCATCCTCCAAATGCGTTATGCGAGACTGCTTTCGCAGGCTCTGAACCCCAAAGACTCGCGGAGCCTGCTGATGCAGATCCGAGGAGCGCTATGAGCAGCACCTGCGAACTGAACTGGTTCAAAAGCAGCCACAGCGGTGGCGACGGCGACGACTGCGTAGAAGTCGCCCTCTCCTGGCGCAAGTCCAGCTACAGCAGCGGCAGTTCCGGCGACTGCATAGAAATCGCCACCTCCCCCGCCACCGTCCACATCCGCGACTCCAAGGACAAGGACGGTCCGCGGCTCGCAGTGGCGGCGGGGGCGTGGGCGGCGTTCGTGGCGTACGCGGCCGAGAGGGCCTGAAGCCTGACCGCCGGATCCCGGTCAGCCCGGTGCCGGGCCCGTCGAGCCCCGTACGACCAGTTCCGGCTGGAAGACGAACTCGGTGCGGCGGACGGTTTCCCGTTCGCCGCGGTCGCGGTCGTGGATCTCCTCGATCAGGGCACCGACAGCCGCGGTCGCCATCGCGTGCACCGGCTGGCGGACCGTGGTCAGCGGTGGGTCGGTGAAGGCGATCAGCTGGGAGTCGTCGAAGCCGACGACGGAGAGGTCGCCGGGCACGTCCAGACCGCGGCGGCGGGCCGCGCGGACGGCCCCCAGCGCCATCAGGTCGCTGCCGCAGACGATGCCGGTGCAGCCCTGGTCGAGCAGCGCGGCGGCCGCCGCGTCGCCGCCCTCGACGCTGAACAGGGTGTGCTGGACGCGCCGTTCGGCCTGCCCCCTCGACAGGCCGAACGACTCGCCCAGCGCCGCCACGAAGCCCTCGGCCTTGCGGCGGGAGGGTACGTAACGCACCGGGCCGACGGCGAGGCCGATCCGTTCGTGCCCCAGCTCGGCGAGATGCCGCACCGCCATCCGGGCCGCCGCGCCGTCGTCGGGCGAGACGAACGGCGCGTCGATCCCCGGGTGGTAGCCGTTGATCAGGACGTACGGGACGCCGCGGGCGGTCAGGCGGGCGTAGCGGGACGGGTCCGCGCGGGTGTCGGCGTGCAGGCCGGAGAGGAAGACGATGCCGGTGACGCCGCGTTCCTCCAGTTGCTCGACGAGTTCGTCCTCGGTGGCCCCGCCCGGCATCTGGGTGCACAGGACCGGCGTGTAGCCGTGGCCGGCCAGCGCCTGCTCGATGATCTGCGCGAACGCCGGGAAGATCGGGTTGGTCAGCTCGGGGATGACCAGCCCGACCAGGCCCGCGCTGCGACGCCGTAAGCGGACCGGCCGCTCGTGGCCGAGGACGTCCAGCGCGGCGAGCACCCGCTGCCGGGTGCCCGCCGCCACGCCCGCCCGGCCGTTCAGCACCCGGCTCACGGTGGCCTCGCTGACCTGCGCCTGCGCGGCGACGTCGGAGAGCCGGGGCGGGTGCTGCGGTGGACCGGTCAGGGTCACTCGGCCCACCAGACGGTGGTGTCGGCGGGCAGTTGGACGTGGTTGCCCGGTCCGGTGGCGTCGAGCGGGCCGGACGCGAGCAGGACCCTGCCGTATGCGGGGAGGGTGACCGCTTCCTCCGTGGTGTTGGCCGTGCAGACGAGGCCGCCGGGGCGGCGGAAGGCGAGGACGCCGGCGGGGGCGTCGAGCCACTCGACGGCCTCCCCGGCGCCGAGGCCGGGGTGGGTGCGCCGTAGGGAGAGCGCGGTGCGGTAGAGCTCCAGGGTGGAGGACGGGTCACCGGTCTGCGCCTCTACGGTCAGCGGGGCCCACTCGGCGGGCTGCGGCAGCCAGCTGCCACCGGTCCCGAAGCCGTACGGGGGTGCCTCGCCGCTCCACGGGAGCGGCACCCGGCAGCCGTCGCGCAGCCCGTCCTGGCCGCTGTTGCGGAAGAAGGACGGGTCCTGGCGGACCTCGTCGGGCAGGTCGGTGACCTCGGGCAGGCCCAGTTCCTCGCCCTGGTAGACGTACGCGGAGCCGGGCAGGGCCAGCATCAGCAGGCCGGCGGCACGGGCCCGGGCGAGGCCGCCGCCGAGCCGGGTGCGGTGGCGCACCACGTCGTGGTTGGAGAGCACCCAGGTCGTCGGTGCGCCGACCGGACGCATCGCGTCGAGCGAGGAGTCGATCGTCTCGCGCAGCGCGTCCGCGTCCCAACCGGTGTTCAGGTAGTGGAAGTTGAACGCCTGGTGGAGTTCGTCGGGGCGGAGGTAGAGCGCGGTGCGTTCGGCGGTGGGGGTCCATGCCTCGGCGACCGCGATCCGCTCGCCGGGGTACTCGTCGAGGACGGTGCGCCAGGAGCGGTAGACGGCGTGCACGCCGTCCTGGTCGAAGAAGGGCAGGGCCTGGTTGCCGAGGAGGGTGAGCTGCTCGGCGTGGCCCATGTCGGGCAGACCCGGGGCCTTCACCAGTCCATGGGCGACATCGACCCGGAAGCCGTCCACGCCGAGGTCCAGCCAGAAGCGCAGGATGGAGCGGAACTCGTCCTGGACGGCGGGGTGGTCCCAGTTGAAGTCGGGCTGTTCGGGGGCGAAGAGGTGGAGGTACCACTCGCCGTCGGGGACCCGGGTCCAGGCGGGGCCGCCGAAGAGGGACTCCCAGTCGTTGGGCGGCAGTTCGCCGTTCTCGCCGCGGCCCTTGCGGAAGTGGAAGCGGTCCCGGGCCGTGGAGCCGGGGCCCTCGGCCAGCGCGCGGCGGAACCATACGTGCTGGTCGGAGCAGTGGTTGGGGACGATGTCGACGATGATCCGGAGGCCGAGGTCATGGGCGTCGCGGATGACCGCCTCGGCGTCGGCGAGGGTGCCGAACATCGGGTCGATGGCGCGGTAGTCGGCGACGTCGTAGCCGGCGTCGGCCTGCGGCGAGGCGTAGAACGGGCTGAGCCAGACGGCGTCCACGCCCAGGTCCCGCAGATACGGCAGACGGGCGCGGATGCCCGCCAGGTCGCCCATCCCGTCACCGTTGCCGTCGGCGAAACTGCGCGGGTAGACCTGGTAGATCACCGCGTCCCGCCACCAGTCGGTGGCAGGGGTGGCCTGCTCGGGGGCGGCGTTGTGCTGGAGGGTCATCTCATCCCTTGGTGGTGCCGGCCGTGAGGCCGGCGACGAGGTGGCGTTGGGCGAAGGCGAAGACGAGCGCGGCCGGAACGGCGATGATCACGGCGGCGGCGGTCATCGAACCCCAGTCATTGGTGTACTGGTTGACGAACGTCTGCAGCCCGCCGGCGAGGGTGAGGTTCTCCTCGCCGGTCATGAAGGCGGAGGCGTAGGCGACCTCGGCCCAGGCGGTGACGAAGGTGTAGAAGCCGGTGACGGCGAGGCCGGGGCGGGCCAGCGGCAGGACGAGCCGCCAGAAGGTGCCGAAGGGGTTGAGGCCGTCGACCCGGCCGGATTCGTCGATCTCCACCGGGATGGTGTCGAAGAAGCCCTTCATCATCCAGGCGCAGAACGGGACGGCGATGGTGAGGTAGGTGATGACCAGGCCCGCGGGCTGGTTCAGCAGGCCCAGGGTCGCCATGAGGTTGTAGAGCGGCACGATGAGCACCGCGACCGGGAACATCTGGGTGATCAGCAACAGCCACATCAGCGGGCGCATGCCGGGGAAACGGAAGCGGCTGACGGCGTAGCCGGTGGTGGCGGCGATGAAGACGCCGAGGACGGTGGTCAGCCCGACGACCACCACGGAGTTCTTGAACCAGGTCAGGAACTGGGTGTCGGCCAGTACGTGGGTGTAGTTGGCGAGCGTGAAGTGGCTGACGACGCTGGTGGAGAAGGCGTCGTCCTTCGGTTTGAAGGACGTCACCAGCAGCCAGAGGGGCGGGAAGACGGCGATCACGGCGGCGAGGGCCAGACCGGTGTGCAGTCCGGCGGACGCCAGGCGGGAGCGCTCGTTCCGCCGGTTGCGCGGTGTGCGGGTCATTGCGGTGGTCACCACACCTCTCCCTGCTTGCGCAGCGCCCGGCGGTAGACGACCGCGACGGCGGAGAGCAGCAGCAGGATCAGGACGCCCCAGGCCGCGGACTCGGAGAAGTTGCGCGGGCTGTCGACGAAGGAGAGCCGGTAGGCGTAGGTCACCAGGATCTCGGTGGCGTCGCCGGGGCCGCCCCGGGTCAGCAGGAAGATCACCGGGAACATGTTGAAGGTCCAGATGGTGGAGAGCAGGATCACGGTGCTGCTGACGGCGCGCAGTCCGGGCACGGTGATGTGCCGGAACCGCTGCCAGGCGTTGGCGCCGTCCATCTCCGCGGCCTCGTAGAGCTCGGCGGGGATGGAGGTCAGGCCGCCGAGCAGGGCGACGAGCATGAAGGGCACGCCGAGCCAGACGTTGACGGCGATGACCGAGAGCTTGGCCCAGGTGGGGTCGTTGAGCCAGGGCACGGCGTCGATCCCGCCGCCGGCCAGCAGCTTGTTGAGGATGCCGCTCTTCTCGTTGTAGAGCATCCGCCAGGTGAAGACGGAGATGAACGCGGGGATGGCCCAGGGCAGGATCAGCGCGAGGCGGTAGAAGGTGCGGCCGCGCAGCTTCCGGTTGAGCATGGTGGCCAGCGTCAGGCCGATGAGGAAGGTGAGGCCCACGCAGGCGACGGTCCACAGGACGGTCCAGCCGAGGCGGTCCCAGAAGACGCCGTCGGAGAGCACCGCCTTGTAGTTGTCCAGGCCGGTGAACTTGTAGGTGGCGGGGATGTGGTTGACGCCGATGTTGCGCTCGACGTTGGCCTCGTTGGCGTCGGTGAGCGAGAGGAAGACGCCGCGGACCAGCGGGTAGCCGATGATCACCCCGATGACGAGCACGACCGGGGCGACCATCGTCCATGCGTACCAGTGGGTGCCGAAGGCCCGGCGTACCCGTACAGCAACGGTCACTTGTAGTCCTTGAGCAGCTTCCGGTAGGCGTCGCCGGTCGCCTTGGCGGCCTGCTCGGGCGTGGCTGCGCCGGTGAGCACCTTGTTCATCTGGACCTTGATGGGCTCGAAGAGGGAGTTGCCCTCGGCGATCCAGGGGCGCTGGACGGCGCCGTCGACGGCGGGCTTGAAGAACTTGACCATCTCGTTCTTCTTGACGGCCGGGACGTCGTAGACGGATTTGCGGGTGGGCAGCAGGCTGAGCTGCTCGGTGGTCTGCTGCTGGACCTTGGCGGAGCTCATGTACTTGACGAAGGCGTAGGCGGCGCGGAGGTTCTTGCTGCCGGCGTAGACGGAGAGGTTCCAGCCGCCCTGCGGGGAGCCCTGGGCGGCGCTGCCGGCGGGGACGGGGGCGACGCCGAGGTTCTGCTTGTCCTTGAATGCCTTGCCGGCGCGGGCGCCCTCGATGTCCCAGGGGCCGTCGATCGCCATCGCGACGGTGCCGTCCTTGAGGGCCTTGAGCTGGTTCTCCTGGCCGTCGGTGGCGTCGGTGATGGCGGCCTTGGAGTCGACCAGGTCCTTGAGGGTCTTGAACGCCTTGACGCCGGCGCCGTCGTCGATCTGGACGATCTTGTCGCGGGCGTCGACCATGTTGCCGCCCTCGCCGTAGAGGTAGGGCAGGAACCAGTAGGGGTCGTCACCGCGCAGGTAGAGGGCGGTGGCGCCGGTCTTGGCCTTGATCTTCTTGGCGGCGGTGGCCAGGTCGGCGAAGGACTTGGGGACCTCGACGCCGGCGTCCTTGAGGAGCTTCTTGTTGTAGAAGAGGCCCAGGGTGTCGATGACCTGGGGTGCGGCGTAGGTCTTGCCCTTGAACTTGGTGGAGCCGACGGCCTGCGGGAGGTAGTCGTCGGTCTTGTCGAGGGCGGGGGTGCCGTCGAGCGGGGCGAGGTAGCCGAGGTTGGCGAAGTCGGCGGTCCAGGCGACCTCGGTGCGCATCACGTCGGGGGCGCCGGAGTTGCCGCCGGCCGCGTTCTTGAACTTGGCGTTGGCGTCGCCGAAGGGGACGTTCACATAGGTGACGTGGACCTTGGGGTGTTCCTTCTGGAAACCCTCGGCAAGCTTGCGGTAGGTCGCCTTCTCGGCGTCGTTGGAGGTGTCCCAGAAAGTAACGGTTCCCGACAGTTCGCCGCCGCTGTCCGTGTTTCCTCCGCCGTCACCCCCGCCGCACGCCGTCGCCGTCAGTGCCAGGCCCGCTACCAGCGCGGTGGCTATCGCGCCCCGTATGCCACGCCGCATGTGAACTCCTTAGGGAAATGCCTCAGATGGCGGTCAGGAACGTAACAGCGCTGCAAACAAACCGAAAGACCTTGCGGCAAATTGCTGCAAGACTTGTGGAAGGGATTGCAACGCGATGTCCGGAAAGAGACCCTGGAGAGGCCTGCGGCACCGTCACCCGGCGACCGCCCGAGCGTTGACTCCGTGAAGGCAGACCCCTGCCTCGCGGCCCCGCCTCTCATGACCCTTGACCTCGACAGGGACGGCAGATGACCCAGGAGCTCACTTCCCCCAGCCCCGCCCCCCAGATGCCCGCACCGGGCCGAGGCCCGGCGTGGTGGCGCGACGCCGTCATCTACCAGATCTATGTGCGCTCCTTCGCCGACAGCGACGGCGACGGCATCGGCGATCTGCGCGGGGCCCGGGCACGGCTGCCGTACCTCAAGGACCTCGGCGTGGACGCCGTCTGGCTCACCCCGTTCTACGCCTCGCCACAGGCCGACGGGGGCTACGACGTCGCCGACTACCGCGCCGTCGACCCGCTCTTCGGCAACCTCCAGGACGCCGACGACCTGATCCGCACCGCCCACGACCTCGGCCTGCGGGTGATCGTCGACGTCGTCCCCAACCACACCTCCGACCAGCACCCTTGGTTCCGGGACCCCGAGCTCGCCCGGCAGCGGTACGTCTTCCGCGCGGGCCGCGGCGCACACGGCGAACTCCCGCCCAACGACTGGGAGTCGGTCTTCGGCGGCCCGGCCTGGACCCGCACCGAGCGCGGCGACTGGTATCTGCACCTCTTCGCCCCGGAACAGCCCGATCTGGACTGGGACAACCCGGACGTGCACGCCGAATTCGAGGCCATCCTGCGCTTCTGGCTCGACCTCGGCGTGGACGGCTTCCGGGTCGACGTCGCCCACGGCATGGTCAAGGCGCCCGGCCTGCCCGACATCGGCCACGGCCAGCAGGCCAAGCTGATCGGCAACCAGGTCCTGCCGTTCTTCGACCAGGACGGCGTGCACACCATCCACCGCGCCTGGCGCCGGCTGCTGGACGGATACGGCGAGGACCACGGCAGGCAGGTGATCGGCGTCGCCGAGGCCTGGGCCCCCACCCCCGAACGGCTGGCGCTCTACGTCCGCCCCGACGAACTGCACCAGGCGTTCAACTTCCAGTTCCTGAACACCGCCTGGCGGGCCGACGCGCTGCGCCGGGTCATCGACGCCTCGCTCGCCGCCACCACGTCGGTCGGCGCCCCCACGACCTGGGTGCTCTCCAACCACGACGTGGTCCGGCACACCACCCGCCTCGGCGGCGGCCTCGCCCGGGCCCGCGCCGCCACCCTGCTGATGCTGGCCCTGCCCGGCTCCGCGTACCTCTACCAAGGCGAGGAACTGGGCCTGCCCGAGGTCACCGACCTGCCCGACGAGGCCCGGCAGGACCCCGCGTTCTTCCGCGGCCACGCCTCCGGGACGAGCGGCCAGGACGGCTTCCGGGACGGCTGCCGGGTCCCGCTCCCCTGGTCCGGCGAGGCACCGCCGTACGGCTTCGGCTCCGGCGGCAGCTGGCTGCCGCAGCCCACCGACTGGCGCGCCCTGACCGTCGCCGCCCAGACCGGCGACCCGTCCTCCACCCTGGAGCTCTACCGCACCGCGCTCTCCCTTCGGCGGGAGCTGCCGGGCCTGGGCGACGGCGAGATGAGCTGGCAGCCCGCCCCCGACGGGGTGCTCGCCATCGCCCGCCCCGGCGTGCTGTGCACCGTCAACACCCTCGGCCACGAGGTCGAGATCCCGCTGCCCGGCTCTCCACTGCTGTCCAGCGCCCCGGTGGCCGTCAACGGCACGACGGCCGCACTGCCCGGTGACAGCTGCACCTGGTGGGGAACCCGGTGACAGCTGCACCTGGTGGGCAATCCGACAGCCGGACGGTAAGGTCCCCTCCATGACCGCCCGGCTGGCAGACATCGCAGCGCAGGCGGGTGTCAGCGAGGCCACCGTCAGCCGGGTTCTCAACGGGAAGCCCGGCGTCTCCGCCACCACCCGCCAGTCCGTGCTGGCCGCCCTCGACGTACTGGGCTACGAACGCCCGGTACGGCTGCGGCAACGCAGCGCGGGCCTGGTCGGACTGATCACCCCCGAGCTGGAGAACCCGATCTTCCCGGCGTTCGCCCAAGTCATCGGGCAGGCACTGACCCGCCAGGGCTACACCCCGGTCCTCGCCACGCAGACCCCGGGCGGCTCCACGGAGGACGAGCTGACCGAGATGCTGGTCGACCGCGGGGTGGCCGGCATCATCTTCGTCTCCGGGCTGCACGCCGACACCTCCGCCGACATGCAGCGCTACGAGCAGCTGCGCGGCCAGGGCGTACCGTTCGTCCTGATCAACGGCTTCTCCGACAAGGTCCAGGCACCGTTCGTCTCCCCCGACGACCGGGCCGCGGTGGACCTGGCCGTCACCCACCTCGCCGCGCTGGGCCACCGGCGGATCGGCCTGGCACTCGGCCCCAAGCGCTTCGTCCCCGTCCAGCGCAAGATCGAGGGCTTCGTCCGCGCCATGCAGGAGCGACTGCAGATCGGCCCGGCCGAGGCGGAGCCGTACATCCAGCACTCCCTCTACACCCTGGAGGGCGGGCAGGCCGCGGCGAGCGCGCTGATCGAACGGGGCGCGACCGCGATCGTCTGCGCCAGCGACATGATGGCGCTCGGCGCGATCCGGGCGGCCCGGCAGCGCGGGCTGGACGTGCCGCGCGACATCTCCGTCGTCGGCTTCGACGACTCCCCCCTGATCGCCTTCACCGACCCGCCGCTGACCACGATCCGGCAGCCGGTGACGGCGATGGGCCAGGCGGCGGTGCGGGCGCTCCTGGAGGAGGTCGGCGGCACCCCCGCACCCCACAGCGAGTTCGTCTTCCACCCCGAACTGGTGGTCCGCGGCTCGACCGCCTCGGTCCCGAAGACGGCCCGCATCCCCAAGCCGCTGCGGGCCACCTGACGGTCTGCCTCGGGCCTGGCCTGGCCTGGCCTGGTGGACCGTCTCGGAGCCTGGCCTGACAGGCCCTCACCGGGCCCGCCCCTGAGGCCCTCTCAGGGTCCGCCCTGAGGCCCTCTCAAGTGGCCCTCTCAAGTGGCCCTCTCAAGTTCCGCCCGGACAGACCGTCTCAGGGTCCGCCCCTGAGAACAGCGGGCCCACGCATCCCCCTCAAGTGCCATACGACGGGTCGAATACCCGACCGAAGGATGATCGGCGCCACACCCCTTTCTGGCAGACTGTCTGCCTATGGGTGATGCGCTGACGAGGACTCTGGACGGCCTGCCGACCACCCCGCCACCCAAGGGGGACCGAGCGGACCCGCCTGTGGAAGAGGGCCGACTGGCCCGCCTGCGCACCCCTCGCGCACCCCGGCTCTGGTTCGAGATCCTGCTGATCGCGGTCAGCTACTGGATCTACTCGATGATCCGCAACGCGGTCCCGGAGCAGAAGGCCAAGGCCCTGCGGAACGCGGACTGGATCTGGCAGGCCGAGCACTCCCTCGGCATCGCCGTCGAGCACACCGTCAACCATGCGGTGAACTCGGTGACCTGGCTGATCGTCTCGATGAACTACTACTACGCGACACTGCACTTCATCGTGACGATCGGCGTGCTGATCTGGCTCTACCGCTGGCACCCGGGCCGGTACGCCGCGGCCCGCCTGGCGCTCTTCGCCACCACCGGCGTCGCCCTGGTCGGCTACTACTTCTACCCGCTGGCGCCGCCCCGGCTGATGCCGGACGGCGGCTTCATCGACACCCTCATCGACCACGGCACCTGGGGCTCGATGGCGTCCGGCAACCTCGCCTCGATGTCCAACCAGTACGCGGCGATGCCGTCGATGCACATCGGCTGGTCGCTGTGGTGCGGCATCACGATCGCACTGCTCGCGAAGCCGCTGTGGGCCAAGGCGCTGGGTCTTCTCTACCCCAGTATGACGCTGCTGGTCATCGTCTCCACGGCCAACCACTTCTGGCTGGACGCGCTGGGCGGCGTCCTCTGCATGGCCTTCGGCCTCATCATGGCCTGCGTCTGGTACGGCACCCTGCCTCACCGACTGACCCGGCTCGTCCCCGCGACGGTGGGCTGATTCCCACGTAGCTGGCTGTCTCGCCGCGGGTCGTCTCGCCGTTGGGCTTTGCGGCGCCCCGCACGTACCCGTCTGCTGCGCCGCGGGGCTTGCTCGCCGTTGCGCTTTGCGGCGCCGCGTACGTGGCTGTCTGCGGCGGCGCGGGGCTCACTCGCCGTTGCGCCTGCGGCGGGCTGGGTGGGGGTGGGTGCGGTGACGGGCCTGCGGGGCCGGTGTTTGGGACTGCTGTCGCTTTACGTCCCAAAC
>NZ_JBEZMM010000064.1:0-38600 GCF_040652715.1 Streptomyces sp. NPDC048196
CGCCGCCCGCCGCCCGCCGCCCGCCGCCCGCCGCCCGCCGCCCTCCGCCGCCCTCCACTGCCTTCCACCGTCCTCCGCCGCCTCCACCCCTCCGCCGCCCTCCACCCCCTTCTCTGCCCTCCACCACCCTCCACCGCCCCCCACCGTCACCCGCCAGGGTGAGAAGCGGATTTGTCGGCCTTCCGGCAACTGCCGCCCCGCGCAACGGGCAGGTTGAGGGGTGGAGTCTTCGGGTGGCGACACGCCGGGTCGGCCACCGGCGCGCGGAAGGCCGGTGCGCGCCGCCCGTGAGCCTCGGAGGGGGCGCCTGAGAGGGGCCAACTCCCGGTTTCTGGACGGGAGTTCGGATTGGCTCGTACTGGCGTGCGGGCGACCTCCACTCAAGGAGGTGGCGCGGGGTAGCGAAACCTCGAAGTAGGTCCGAACCCCACCCCCGCAACAACTAGCGTGCGTGCTCCGCGAACTGCCAACGGCCGATCCGGAGGGCGCCGTGCCTACTGCATTCCCCCAGGGGACCCAGACGTCCCAGGAGGCTCCAAGATCCCCAGGGACCCAGGGCTCCTCAGGGCCCGCCCCCGTACCCGTGGCCGCTCCGGCACCCGTCGCCGCCCGGCGCCGCGAGCGCGAGGGCGGACGGCACGGCCGGGCCTCCTTCCCGGAGTCGGCCGCCGACTCGGCGATACGGTCCCGCCTGGTCCGGCTCGCCGCCGTACCCTGCCTCCTCGTCGCCGTCATCTGCACCGCCGTCGCCGCCTTCGTCGTCCAGGCCGGCGGAGCGCGGCTCACCGGACGCGAATGGGTGGTCCTCTCCGGCGGCCTCGTCGTGGTCTGCGTCATCGTGCTCACCGCGGGCGCCGCCGCCAACTCCGAGGCCCGCGCGGCCGTTGCGCGCTACGCCCGGTTGCGCCAGGTGTGCGCCCGCAGCCAGTCCGACCTCTACGACCTGCTGGACCGGGTCCGCCAGGGCGAATGGCTCCCGCGCCGGGAACCCGAGAGCGGCCCCGAGCCCACCGGCGACACCCTCGACCTGCTCGCCCACGAAGTCGCCGCCGCCGGCCGGGCCGCCGAGTCCGCCGTCATCGACGCGGTCGCCATCGCCCGCAGCAACGCCAGCGGCAGCGAGCAGAAGGTCGAGGTCTTCGTCAACCTCGCCCGCCGGCTGCAGTCCCTCGTACACCGCGAGATCGAGTTGCTCGACGAACTGGAGAACCAGGTCGAGGACCCCGATCTGCTCAAGGGCCTCTTCCACGTGGACCACCTCGCCACCCGCATCCGCCGGCACGCCGAGAACCTCGCCGTCCTCGGCGGCGCCATCTCCCGCCGCCAGTGGAGCCGCCCGGTCTCCATGACCGAAGTGCTCCGGTCCTCGATCGCCGAGGTCGAGCAGTACCCCCGCATCAAGCTCGTGCCGCCGATCGAGGGCACCCTGCGCGGCCACGCCGTCGCCGACGTCATCCACCTGCTCGCCGAACTCGTCGAGAACGCCACCATCTACTCCGCCCCGCAGACCCCCGTCCTGCTGCGCGCCCAACTCGTCACCGCCGGCCTCGCGGTCGAGGTCGAGGACCGCGGCCTGGGCATGTCGGCGGACGAGCAGAGCCGGATGAACGCCCTCCTCGCCGACCCCGACCACATCGACGTGGCCGAGCTGCTGAGCGACGGCCGGATCGGGCTCTTCGTCGTCTCCTCGCTGGCCCGGCGGCACGGCATCGTCGTCCGGCTGCAGAGCAACATCTACGGCGGCGTCCAGGCCGTGCTGATCGTCCCTCAGGGGCTGCTCGGCCCGGAATCCGCCGAGGAGGCGGACGACGCCGTCGGCCCGCGCGCCGCCGTCTCACCGGACGGTGACCCCGCCCGCGACCACGGGGGCTACGACATCTACGACAGCTACGACCCCGACGAGGACCCGACGGCCGGCGGCCGGGACCTCGGATACGACCGCCACACGCCCCATGCCCCCCAGACGCCCCATACCCCCCACGCTCCCCATGCCCCCCAGGCTCCCCACGCCCGCCCGACCCCCGTCGACGCGGGCACCCGAACCGTGACCATCCCCGCCCCCACGCCCGACCCGGACTCGCCCGCCGCGCGCCGCCGGCTGGTGCGTGCCGCGGACGGCCCCGCCCCCGACCTCCCCCGCTCCGAGGCGACCGCCGTCGAACGGCACACCGTCACCCCCTCCGTCGAGGACGGCCCCGCCGAACGGCCCGCCGCCCCCGGCCCGGTGGTCCTCCCGCCCGCACCCGCCCCCGTGGACAACAGCGCCCGCCCCCGGCTGCCCCGCCGGCGCAAGCAGACCCATCTCGTCCCCGAGCTGCGCGGCGACCCGATCCTGCCGTCCGCGGCCCGCCGCGACGGCCCCGAGCTTGAGCACGACCCCGGTCTGATGGCCGCGTTCCGGCGCGGATTCAGCCTCGCCGACGACAGCTACGCCGACACCGACGGCACCGCCCCGGGCCTGCGTGACGGCATCGGCAATCCGGGCGGCAACGACCTGCACCACGACCGTGACCACGACGCCCCGATGGCGCGCCCCCGAGGAGACGACCACAACCATGGTGAGTGATGTGCGTACGCAGGCGCATTTGCAGCGGCAGACAGGCCAGCAGACCGATCTGTCCTGGCTGCTGACCGGGCTGGTACAGCGCGTACCGCACGCCCGCAGCGCGCTCCTGCTGTCCTCGGACGGCCTGGTCAAGGCCGCCCACGGCTTCGAACCGGACAGCGCCGACCACATGGCGGCCCTGGCCTCCGGCCTCTACTCCCTCGCCCGCAGCGCCGGGGTCCGCTTCGGCGACGGCGACAACGTCCTGCAGGTCGTCGTCGAGCTCGAATCCAGCTTCCTGTTCGTCTCCACCGCCGGATCGGGCGCCTGCCTGGCGGTGCTCGCCGGCCGCGAGGCCGATGTGGCGGTGCTCGGCTACGAGATGTCGATGCTGGTCAAGAGCGTCCGCCCGTACCTGGCCACCCCCGCGCGCCATCAGGCGTCCGCGGGCGGTCGTTGACCATGACCGTGCGCCGTCGGCAACGGCAGGGCGGGGACCCGTGGTACGACGACGCGGCGGGCCGGCTGGTCCGCCCGTACACCGTCAGCAACGGCCGGACCCGTCCCACGGCGCACTTCGACCTGCTGACCATGGTGATGGCCACCGGCCGGAAGCCCGTCGCGTGCCAGGGCCCCGACTACGCCCAGGTGCTCGGGCTGTGCGGCGGGCCGGTGTCGGTCGCCGAGATCGCCGCCCACATACGGTTGCCCGCCGTGGTCACCAAAGTGCTCCTCGCCGACCTCGTCGACTGCGGGGCGCTCACCGCGCGGGCCCCCGCGGCCGTTTCCGCCGGGCCCGCGTCCCGTACCGACCGAGCCCTGCTGGAGGCGGTGCTGAATGGACTTCGCAAACGACTGTGACCCCCGTGCCCAGGGGGAGAACGCGACCGACCTCTTCCCGACCGCGCTCAAGATCCTGGTGGCGGGCGGCTTCGGGGTCGGCAAGACCACCTTCGTCGGAGCGGTGAGTGAGATCGAGCCGCTCAGCACGGAAGAGCTGCTCACCCAGATCAGCGTCGGCACCGACGACCTGGCGGGCGTCGAGGACAAGAACACCACCACCGTCGCCATGGACTTCGGGCGGATCACGCTCGGTCCCGCGCACGTGCTGTACCTCTTCGGGACGCCGGGCCAGCAGCGGTTCTGGTTCATGTGGGACGAGTTGTCCAACGGTGCGCTCGGCGCGGTCATCCTTGCCGACACCCGGCGCCTGGACCAGTGCTTCGCCGCCGTCGACTTCTTCGAGCGGCGGGGCATCCAGTTCATCGTCGCGGTCAACGAGTTCGACGGCTCCTTCCACTACGAGCCGGACGAGGTGCGCGCCGCCATGGACCTCTCCCCACAGACCCCCGTCGTGCTCTGCGACGCCCGACAGTGCAGCTCGGCCACCCATGTCCTGGTTTCGCTCGTCGAGCATCTGCTCACCCCCGTCCTCGCCGCGACCCCGGAGCTGCCATGAACCACCCCGCCTCCCGCGTCCCGTACGTCTCCTACGACCCGACCCGCCATCTGCTGCTGACCCCGCAGGACGACGAGGCCCCGGCGCGGGTGGCCCGGCTGCGCGCCCTCGGGATCGGTGACGCCCCGCTGCCCGCGTTCGACGAGTTCGCGCGCAAACTCGCCCGCACCACACGGGCGCCGTATTCGATGGTCAACTTCATCGACGAGCACCGGCAGTACTTCGCCGGTCTCTACACCCCGGCCCAGGACCAGGCCGTGGAACTGGGCCCGGCGCCGGCCAGCGCCCAGCCGGGCCGGGTGATGGACCGTGACCACGGCTACTGCCCGCACGTCATCGTCCGCCGCAAGGCCCTGGTCCTGGAGGACGTCTGCGATTACCCGCGGTTCGCCGGCAACCCCGTCGTCGACGAGATCGGCATCCGCTCCTACCTCGGCGCGCCGCTGATCGACCGTACGGGTATGGCCCTGGGCACCGTGTGTGTGGTGGATCTGGAACCGCGCCCGTGGGGGCGGGAGGGATTGGAAACCATCAAGTCGATGGCCGCCGAACTCGTCGAGCAGATCCACCGGATGGAACAGCGGCAGCAGGAGAGCCCCTGACCGTTCCCTGATCCTTGCCCTGGCCTTTCCCCGATCCGTGCCCTGATCTTTTCCCGATTTCCCGTGCCGCGGCCCCGGCGTCCTGCCGGTGGCCGCGGTGCCGTGTCCGGTACCCGCGCTCAGCGGAGCCGGGCGAACCAGGAGCGCTGGCGGGAGGAGCCGGTGCGCTGGCTCGGCACGGTGGGCGGCGCGCCCTCGCCGGTCCGGGCGGCTTCGGCGGCTTCTTCGTCGTCCGGCCACTCCGAAGGCGCCAGCCGCAGTTGCTCGGCGAGCCGGCTGGACCATTCGCCTTTTGCCCGGCCCAGGGCGAATTCGCCCAGGCGCAGCAACTGGATGTCGGAGGTGCCGGCCGGCGCGAAGATGTGGTGGGCGTCGCGCAGGAAGCGCTCGATCGGCCGGTCGGTGAACAGCCCGCACCCGGCGTGGATGTCCATCGCGTCCCGCGCCGACTCCAGCGCCGACTCCACGTTCACCAGCTTGGCGTTCATCAGCTCCGCATCGCACGGCAGCCCCTGGTCCAGCAGGTGCACGGCGTGGTACGCGGCGAGCCGGGCGAGCAGCAGCCGCGACTGGATGCGGCCGAGCTTGAGCTTGATGTTGCCGAGTTCGGCCAGCGGCTTGCCGTACCGCTGCCGCTCCGCGCAGAACGTCGTGGTCTCGTCCAGCACCGCCTGGTGGATGCCCAGGGAGACGGCGGTGAGGTTGGGGCGCCCGTACAGCACGCTGGAGGAGTACGCCACGGACAGCCCGTCGCCCTCCCGACCCAGCAGATTCGCCGCGGGAACCCGGCAGTCGTCGAAGAACAGCTCACCGAAGCTGAAGCCGTGCAACCCCATCGCCTGCTGCTGCGGACCGAGGCGGAACCCGGGGGTGCCGGACTCGACGAGGAACGCGGACAGGCCCTTGGAGCCCTCGCCGGTACGGACCACGACGCCGTGCAGATCCCCGACATGGCTGTTGCCGACGTAGATCTTGCGGCCGTTGAGGACGTAGTCGTCGCCGTCCCGGACCGCCGTGGACGTCATGCCCAGCACATGACCGCCCGAGTGCGGTTCGGTCACGGCGATGGTCGGCAGGCAGTCGCCCGAGGCGATGGCCGGCAGCCAGGTCTTCTTCTGCTCCTCGTTGCCGAAGTGGACGATCTTGGCGACGCCCAGCTGGGACGCCTGCGCCATGGCGCCCATCGCCGCACTGACCCGCGACAGCTCCTCGATGATGAGGGTCTTGGCGACGTGCCCGGCGCCCATGCCGCCGTAGGCCCGGTGTATGGTCACGCCGATCCACCCCTGCCGGGCGATCCGGCGCGACAGGTCGTGGCAGACCGTGCGGCTCGCCTCCATCTCCGCAATCCGTGGCCGGACCTCCCTCTCGGCGAAGTCCCGTACCCGGAGCCGGAGTGCTTCGTGTCGCTGGTCCGTGAAGTGGCGATGCAAGACAAGCCCTCCTCCGCGATCTTCCCCGCGCTGATCGCACCCCGCCTCGGGACGGCACCGGCGGCACCGTCTGCACTGGTCGTTCCGGAACGTGATCCATCGCTTACCGCGTGCAATACCCGTTGGCATACCTACTCCGGCCCACGCAAAACATCAACTGACCGGAATAACGGGAGTAGTTGGAGTGCGGAGCGCTGGCGCACAACCCCGGGACGGTGAAGCGGGGGGTGTGGCTTTCCGGCGCTCCGGAAAGCCGCACCACCCCACGCCACCCCCACCGTGCGGCAGCCGTTGCCGGATCAGTGCGCCGGTCCGCAGCAGGACTCCCGGCGCTGCTGCCGGCCCACCTCCAGCCAGTCCGTCCCGGCCGACCGGAGCGCCCCTCCGGCCGGCGCGGGGAAGGATTCGGTCAACTCCCGCTGGGTGGCCACCCGTCCGCCGCGCAGCACCGCCGAGGTCCGCACCAGCGTGTCGAAGTCCTCGAACGGATTGCCGTCCACCACCGTCATGTCACCGAGCTTGCCGACCTCCAGCGTGCCGAGGTCCCGTTCCGCGCCGAACACCCGGGCGGGCAGCGCGGTCGCGGTGCGCAGCGTCCGGGCCACCCCGAGGCCACCGCGGTGCAGCGCGCGCAGCGCCAGATGCAGTCCCAGCCCCACCGGCACCAGTGGCTGGTCGGTGCCCAGCGCGACCAGCCCGCCGCCGTCCAGCACCCGCCGGTAGACCCCGGTCTCGATCGCGATGTCGGACAGCTGGGCCGGCGTCGGCCGGTGACCGGCGTTCTCCCGGACCACCGCGGTGTCCCAGGGCGGCATCAGCCGGGTGACCCGTACGTCGTCCGCCAGCGCCGGGTCCTCACCGAGCAGTGCCGTCGCGGAGAACGGGGTCGCGATCAGGTGGAAGTCGCTGCCCGTGTAGACCCCCTCGACGTCCTGGTAGGCGTGCCCGGAGCCGGACACCGCGTGTCCGAACTCAAGCCGCTGGGTGGCCTGCAGATGGGTCGTCAGGTCCTGGCCGAGCTGGATGCCCGGGGTGAGCAGATGGCTGCCGGCCCGCACCCCGAGCTGCTGGTGCGCGAACCGCGCGGCCTCCGCCATCACCCAACCGGGCGCACGCACATAGGTCTTGACGAAATCCCAGTCCAGGGCCGCGCCGCGGTCCAGCGAGCGCCGCAGCCCCTCCTTCGTCCGGTGCGCCCGCCCCATGCTGTACGCCACCCGGCCGCCGTCCAGCAGCTCCCCGCAGGTCAGCAGTCGCGGCCCGGCCAGCACCCCGGCCGCCACCGCCTCGCGGAGCCGGGCCTGTTCGTAGGAGAATCCGCCGCAGGAGACCGCGGTGGTGATCCCGTACGCCAGCTGCAGCGCGGTCTGCCGGCCGCCGTACGTGAGCTGCCAGGGGTGGGTGTGCGCGTCCCACAGGCCCGGCAGCACCGTCCGCTCCGAGGCGTCCACCCGCCGCGCGGCACCGGACCGGGTGGTGCGGTGCGGGCGGACCGCCGTGATCCGCCCGTCCCGCACCACCACGTCGACGTCCTCCCGCACCGTCTCGCCGGTGCCGTCCCAGAACGTTCCCGCGTGCACGACGGTGTCCCGGGCGCGCGCAACCGGCCCGGGGGAGAGGGACAGCACAACGGTCCGGGCCGGGCCGCCGGACACCGGGACCAGCCGCAGCCGCCCCGCCGAGAGGTAGAGGAGCGTGCCGGAGTCCCCGGACCACGACGGATGGTCGGCGCACTCGTCGGTCAGCTGCCGCGGCGCACCGTCCGGCGTGCCGTCGGGCCGCACCGGCAGCACCCAGAGCGCGGACTCGGCGATCACCGCCATCCAGCGCCCGTCGGGGGACCACACCGGCCCCGAGTCGTAGCGGTCGGCGATCGAGACGTGCTCGGCGACGGAGAACACCCGGCCCCGGCCGGTCTCGGCGTCCAGGACCCGGATGACGTTGTAGCCCTCGCGGAAGCGGCGGTTGAGGCGGTTGCGGTCGCAGTACGCCAGATAACGGCCGTCCGGCGACCAGCTGGGCCGGCCCGGCAGCCCGCCGGCGCCCATCGGCGCGGCCAGCACGGTCTCCTTGCCGTCGGCCAGCGTCCGTACCACGAGATTTCCCGACATGTCGAGCGCGGCCAGCCGCCCGCCGTCCGGGGAGAGCGCCGGCTGCACCCGGCCGCCGGTGGCCAGCACGCTCTCCTCGCCGGTGGCGACCTCCCGCCGGCGCACCGCGAACAGCCCGTCCCGGTCGTCCGTGTAGAGCAGCGCCCGGCCGTCGCGCGACCAGCTCGGTGCGGACACGTACCGGGTGGTCCCGGCCCGGACGATCGGGCGCGGTGCGCCACCGCCCGAAGTGGGCGCGAGCCAGAGGGAGTTGAGGGCGGCGAAGGCCACCGTGCGGCCGTCGGGGGAGAGTGCGGGGAGGTGCACCCCGCGCAGCGGTCCGGCGGTGGTCCGCTCGAAACCGTAGTCCTTGACGCGGTAGCCGGGGCGGGAGAGCGGCAGCCGCGCGCTGAACGGCACGGTCTCGGCGTGCTGCGGATCGTCCGGCCGGACGATCCGGAACTGCCCGCCGACCGTCAGCAGCAGCTCGTCCCGGGAGATCCAGCGCGGCGGTACCGGTTCCACGTCCCCGTCCACCGCGACCACCCGGCCGTCGACCACCAGCGCACAGGTCGGCCCCGGGTAGTCCGTGGTCCGCAGATACGCCAGCCGGCCCGCGGGGGAGAGCGCCGGCACCAGCACCTGGGCGGCCGCCGTCTCGGTGTGCTCGGTGCGCACCGCACCGCTGCCGTCGGCCGCCACCGAGGCCACCGTGCGCGAGACCAGCGCGGTGCCGGACACCGTGCCCCGGACGAAGAAGAGCCGCGCGCCGTCCGGAGACCAGCACGGGTCGAAGTCCTCCCAGGCGCCGTCCTGGTGCGGCCCGTCCTGGCCCGGCAGCCCGGTCACCCGGGTCAGCCGGCCGGTTCGCACCTCCAGCACCCATAACCGGTACGGGCTGCCGGTCACCGGGTCGCCGCCGCGCTCCGAGGCGAAGGCGATCCGGGTGCCGTCCGGCGACCAGGCGGGGCCGCGGTCGTCCCAGGGCCCGTCGGTGAGCTGCCGGAGGTCCGAGCCGTCGGCGGCCAGCGTCCACAGGTGGAAATTGCCGCCCCGGTAGGCGCAGACCGCGATCAGGCGGCCGTCGGGGGAGTGCACCGGACGGGTCGGCTCCAGATCGGGCGGGGTCAGCGCCACCGCCTCGCCGCCGGCCCGGGGCAGCGACCACAGGACGTTCTGCACCTCGGCGACCAGCCGGTCGCCGGCCGGGGCGAGCGAGGCCGCGCCGTTGGTGGCGGCCGTGAAGGAGAGCGCACCGCCGGACGCGCCGGCGTCCTGGGCCGCGGCGGCCGGGGCGCCGACGGCGACCTGGGCCAGGCCCGCCGTGGCCGCGGCCGACGCCGTGCCCTGCAGAAACCTGCGGCGGGAGAGGGGTGCGGCCCGAAGGGGCGGGGGAGCGGGTGCGTCGGAAGTGTTCTCGAAACCGTCCGTGGTGTCCAACGATCCTCCTGTGAACGGGAGTTGCGGCACAGGCGCCGGGAAAGAACCGGCTGATCGTGTCACGGCCCGCACCCGCCCGGCCAACCCCGCCACGCGCGCCCCGTGGCGCTCCGCCGCCCGGGACGCAAGAGTGGACGCCGACGACTCGTCAGCCACCGCCCCGGCAGTCAGGAGACGACGCCATGCAGCAGGACTTCCACCAGGCCCCGGACGGCGCCCGCATCGCCACCTACACCTGGCTGCCGGAGTCCGGCCGGCCCCGGGCCCTGGTCCAGATCGCGCACGGCGCCGCGGAACACGGCCGGCGCTATGACCGCTTCGCCCGTTTCCTGACCGGCCACGGCTACGGCGTCCTCGCCTCCGACCACCGCGGTCACGGCGCCACCGCCGCGTCCACCGGCGGCCGCGGAGTGGTCGGCGAGGACTCCTGGCGCGCGATCGTCGCCGACCTCAAGGCCCTCGGCGACCACGCGGCCACCGCCCACCCCGGCATCCCGCTGGTCCTGCTCGGCCACAGCCTGGGCTCCATGCTGGCCCGCGACTACGCCCAGGAGTACGGCGCCGACCTCGCCGGCCTCATCCTCAGCGGCGCCTTCCGCACCCTCCCCGGCCTGGACATCGAGGCCGCCACCGCCGAACTCGACGAGGAGATCGCCCGGCACGGCCGGACCGCGCTCTCCTCCTTCATCCCCCGCACCTTCCGCTCGTTCAACGACGCCTTCGAGCACCGCACCGGCTACGAATGGCTCTCCCGCGACCCGGCCGAGGTGGACGCCTACGTCGCCGACGAGAACTGCGGATTCCCGTTCTGCGCCGGCCTCGCGCGCGACTGGGTGCGCGCCATCCGCAAGATCAACGACCCGGCGCACCTGTCCCGGATCCCCCGCGGGCTGCCCGTCCACCTCGCCGTCGGCGACCAGGACCCCTGCCACGCGGGCCTGACCCTGGTGCACGAACTCCTGGAGGACTTCCGTTATCTCGGTACCCGCGAGCTGACCTGGAAGGCCTATCCGGGCGCCCGGCACGAGATCCTCAACGAGACCAACCGCGACGAGGTCCACGACGACCTGCTGGCCTGGCTCGACAAGCACATCTGAGAAGGAGGATCAGGAGCCGGACGGCAGGAACCCCGCGATCCGCTCCCGCAGCCCCCGCGCGTCCAGGCCGTGCGCCGCCAGGTGCTCGTCGAGCTGTCCGTACCGGCGCAGTTCCCGGCGGCCGACGCCGAGCCCCAGCACCCGGTGCGGCCGGTCGGCCAGCGCGTCGTTGGCGAACCGGGTCGACGTGCCCGCCAGATAGGGCTCCACGATCACCACGTCCGAGGCGTCCGCGGCCCCGGTCGCGGCCCGCAGCCCCTCGGCGTCGAAGGGCCGCACGGTCGTCGCATAGAGCACACCGACGTCCAGGCCCTCGGTCGCGGCGAGCACGTTGTCCAGCATCGGGCCGACCGCCACGACCACACCCCGGCGGCCCTCCCGCAGCCGCTGGAAACGGGCCCCGTCCACCACCCGCGGCGCCTGGTTGACCTGCACCGACAGCCGTACGTACACCTTGTCGTCGCCGGCCGCCGCGGCCTGCCGCAGCAGCGTCTCGGCCTCGTCCGGGTGCCCCGGGACATGCACGGTCCAGCCGTCGAGGGTGTCCAGCAGTGCGATGTCCCCCGGCGACATATGGGTGTAGCCCCCGCTCGGCCAGTCGTACGAGCCGCCGGCACTCACCAGCACCCCGCCCACGCCCTGGTGGCCGAAGTCCAGCTTCACCTGCTCGAAGGGGCGCTCCACGAGGAAGCTGGCGAAGGTGTGCATGATCGGCCGCAGCCCGGTGAGCGCCAGCCCGCTGCCCACGCCGATCAGCAGCTGCTCCCGGATGCCGACGTTCACCACCCGGTCCGGGTGCCGCCCGGCCGCCGCGGCGAAACCGTCCACGCCGATGTCGGCGAGGACGACCGCCAGCCGGGGGTCGTCGTCCAGCAGTTGCGAGGTGACCGAGGCGAAGCGCTCACGCATGGTGTCCATCACAGAAGGCCTTTCTCGAAGCTCTGGTGGGGAGAGGTGGGGACCGGGCGGTCAGGCATTCTTGGGCTCGACGCGGGCGACCACGGCATGCGGGCGGCCCGGGTGCGGTGCGGTGAACGCCTCGTACAGCGCCCGGTGGTCACGGCCGTCCACGGTGGTCACGGACCAGCCCGCGGTCTCGAACCGGGCGGCGATCCCGCCGCGCCAGCCGTGCGTGGCCGAGGAGTTGTCGATGACCAGGGTGTGCAGCCGGTCCAGCCCCGCGGCGCCCGCGTAGGCGAGCGCCTCGTGGTTGCTGCCCTCGTCCAGCTCGGCGTCCCCGATCAGCACCCATACGGCAGGGTCCTGGCGGCCCTGCGCACGCAGCCCGAGCGCGGTGCCGACGGCCAGCGGCAGCCCGTGCCCCAGCGATCCACTGCCGATCTCGGCCCCCGGCACCAGCAACCGGTCCGGGTGGTGGCCGAGCGGCGAGTCGTACGAGCCGAAGCCCGGCAGCCAGCCGACGGGGAAGAAGCCCTTTGCGGCCAGGACCGCGTAGTAGGCCATCGGGCCGTGCCCCTTGGAGAGCAGGAAGCGGTCCCGCTCGGGGTCGGTGGCGCGCTCGGGGGAGACCCGCAGCACCCGGTCGTAGAGCACCCAGAGCGCGTCCAGCGTCGAGGTCGCGGCCGGGCCGTGCTTCTCATCCCCCGTCATCAGGCTCATCAGCCCGGGGAGTTCGGTGAATTCGGTCCGTGTCGTCCTCATGCCCGCGGTGGCGGTGTGCGTCGTCTGCGTCATGCCACCGAGCGTGCAACCTCAAGCCCACTTGAGGTCAAGTGTGATCAGACCTGCCCCGGCTTGAACACGTCCTGCTCGATGAGGAGCTTGTCGATCCGGGCCTTGTCCACCCGGTTCGTCACCTCGGCCACCTCCTGCCGGTCGCGCACGCACTTGGCCAGCGTGAACGCCGAGGACACCACGAAGATCAGCCCCAGCGCGAGGAAGCCGCGCTCCCAGGGGCCCACCGGCAGCTTGAGGATCCCGATCACCAGCGCCGCCAGCGACAGCCCGAAGGAGATCGCGGCCTGCACGAAGAAGGCCGTCGTGGTCGGCCGCTGAATCGATGGAGTAGTCATGCGCGTAGCGTGGCGGCGCGGTGACACCGGCGCATGAGTACGGGTACTCATCCGGTCCGGCCCGCCGCCGCGGCGTCCGGCCGCAATGTGGCAGCACCGACCCTCTGACATGCGGTATTGTTCTCGTGCACGGCCAGCCGGGACCTCCCGGCCGGAACGGGCACCGGGACGTGGCGCAGCTTGGTAGCGCACTTGACTGGGGGTCAAGGGGTCGCAGGTTCAAATCCTGTCGTCCCGACCAGCGATTTCTCGTAGGTCGGAAGCCGTCTTCTCTTCGGAGGAGGCGGCTTTTGCGTTGCCC
Source organism: Streptomyces sp. NPDC048196 (assembly GCF_040652715.1). Taxonomy (NCBI): domain Bacteria; kingdom Bacillati; phylum Actinomycetota; class Actinomycetes; order Kitasatosporales; family Streptomycetaceae; genus Streptomyces; species Streptomyces sp. NPDC048196. The sequence continues at coordinate 13,001 of NZ_JBEZMM010000064.1, forward strand.
GGGAAAGGGGCCCGTGAGGGGGGCCGGTGTCGTTGGTCCACTCGTCACTCAACTCCCGGTTAAGCCCGAGCGTCCTCACTGTCCGTAAGGGGACTGGTGCGGCGCGTTCTTCGCATGACAGGATGAGTGCTGCGGGCCCGGCGGCTTAACCAACCGTTGGGACGTTCGTCGGGGCTGTCGATGGGGGGACGGTAGGCATGGCCATGGGGGGCGAAAGCCGGTCCAAGGGGGCGGGCGCCACGCTCGCGGAGCGGCTCAACCACCTCTTCGCCAACATGCATCCGCCCGGCGCCCCGTACACCAACGCCTACGTCGCCGAGGAGATCAGCGCCGGGACGGAGGAGTACGGCGGGGTCCGGGTCACCGAGCAGTACCTGTCGATGCTGCGCAACGGGAAGCGGACGAATCCGAGTCCGGAGCTGCTGCGCGCGCTGGCCAAGTTCTTTGCGGTGCCGGTGGGTTACCTCCTCGGGGACCTCTCCCAGCCGCAGGTCGCGCGGGTGGAGGAGGAGGTCCGGTTCCTCGCCGCGATGCGGGACCAGCGGGTGCGGGCCATCGCGCTGCGCTCCGTCGGGCTGCCGCCGGAGGTGCAGGACAGCCTGACCACGATCATCTCGCAGTTCCGGCAGCAGATGAACCTGCCGTCCGATCCGCCGGAGCAGGGTGGTGATCGGCGCGGTGAGTGACACGGTGGGCACCGTTGAACGCGGCCAGCTCTTCGCCACCTGGCGGCAGGCCGGACACGAGGACGGGACGAGCATGCGAGTGGGGCAGATACGCAGGCGGTGCAAGCGGCTCATCAAGGAGCTCGCGCTGCCCGCCGTCACCGATCTGCGCGGGATGTGCGACGTCGTCGCGGCCCGGGTGGAGCGGCCCGTGCATCTGGTGCCGATGAGCCTGGGCGGGGTGGTCTCGGGCATGACGGCCGTCACCGACGACGGCTACTGGGTCTTCTACGAGCTGCGCACCTCGCCCTGGCACCAGGCGCACATCGTGCTGCACGAGCTGAGTCACCTCCTGCTGGGGCACGGTCAGGACCCGGCCGTCACCGAGGAGGCGCTCAAGATCTGGACCCCCTCGGTCGACGTCGCCACCGCCATGCGGCGGATGGGCCTGACCATGGGCTTCGCCCGGCACCACGGCTACGACAACCTCGCCGAGCGGGAGACCGAGGTGCTCGGCACGCTGCTGATGGAACGGGTCGCGCCCTCGGCCGCGGAACCCGAACTCCCGCTGGAGGGACAGGCCGCGGAGCTCGCGGCGGCGCTCGGGCCCGCGCTGCAGCACGTACGGCTGGAGCGGGACCGGGCGGCCGGCGCGGCCGACGGGGCCGATGACCGGGACGGTGCGGGGCGGGCCGGGGACGGGGGTTCGCGTGTTTGACGTCATCTACCTGTCGTTCGGGCTGGCCGCCTGGGCGATCGTCGGCTACAAGTCCGTCGCCTGGTTCCGCGACCGCAGCAACACCGACCTCGGGCTGGCCTGTCTGATGACCGGCGGGGTGGCGACGGTCTTCCTGTTCTCCGCGCCCCGCCTCTACCGCGCCTTCGACCGGCTGGTCGGCGTGGCCAACCTCGCCATGGTCTTCCTGTACTCCTCCGTGGTGGTCTTCGCGGCCGGAGCGCTGGTCCTGCTGCTGCGCTGGACGGCCGGCGAGGGGCCGGCGGCCAGGGCGCGGGCCCGGTCCAGGGCGCGGGTCGCGGTCGGGGGAGTCGCGGTGTTGTGGGCGGTGGCGATCGCCGGGTTCGCGGCCGGCCGGCCGGACGCCGTCGAGCACCCCCGTGATTTCAGCACCGCCTACACCGACTCGCCCGGAGTCATGCTCTTCCTGGTGCTGTATCTGGCCATCTTCGGATCGAGCCTGGCGGGCCTGGGGACGCTCTGCCCCCGCTACGCCGCCCGGCTCGGCGGGACGCATCTCGCCCGCGGCCTCAGGGTGCTGGCCGTCGGCTGCTGGCTCGGCCTGGTCTACTGCGCCTGCAAGGTCATCGGCTTCGTCCTCTCCTGGACGGGCCACCCCGCGCTCTGGCTCTCCAACGGCGTGGCCCCGCTGAGCGCCTCGGTCGCCGCGATCCTGGTGCTGGCCGGGTTCGCGCTGCCGGCCGCCGGGCCCCGGGTCGCGGCCTGGCGCCGGCTGCGCCGGCTGTCCCCGCTCTGGCGGACCGTCACCGCGCAGACCCCCGAGGTCACGATGGAGACCTCGACGTGGTCCGTACGCTGGCCGTTCGCCGATCTGGAGTGGCGGGCCAACCGGCAGATGGCGGAGATACGGGACGTCCAGCGCGGGATCCGCCGCCATGTGGAGTCCGACGCGGTCGACGTCGCCCGGGAACGCGCCCGCACGGTCGCCCTCGACGACCGGCAGCTGGCCGCCGTCGCCGAGGCCGCCGCGCTCCGCCGGGGCCTGGAGAACCGCGCGGTGGGCCACGTCCCGGTCCACGGCGCCGACAGCGTGGTGGTCGCGAGCAGCAGCGAACCGGCCGAACTCGGCGCGGAGTATGAGCACTTGGCGCTGGTCGCGGACGTCTACCACTCACCGCTGATCGAGACCGTGCTGACCGAGCTCCGGCAGCGCAGCGCGGCGGCGCGCGGCTGAGGCGGCGCGGCCGGCACAGAGACGGGGTGGCCCGGCACGGGGGTCCGGGCCGCCCGGCACGAAGGAGGCGGCACCGGTCCGTGCGGACCGGTGCCGCTACCCGTTCGCCCGCCCGCGCGCGGGTTCGCGCGCGGCACCGCTCGCCCAACAGGGCCCGGTGGTAACGCCGGTGCCGTCCGATGGCGCACGGCAGCGGGTGGCCCGCCGGATGCGCCCTACAGTCGGATCATGCAGAACACCGCCGAGACCGCCCCCGACGCGCCCCTCGACACCGCGCCCCTGCTCGACGACCCGCACACCGCCTACGCCGCACTGCGCGAGGCCGGACCGGTGCACCGGATCACCGGGGCCGACGGGCAGCCCGCCTGGCTGGTCACCCGCTACGACGACGTCCGCCGGGCCCTCGCCGACCCGCGGCTCTCCCTGGACAAGCGGCACGCGGCGCCCGGCGGCTTCCGCGGCTTCGCCCTGCCGCCCGCCCTCGACGCCAACCTCCTCAACATGGACCCGCCGGACCACACCCGCATCCGCCGCCTGGTGGGCAAGGCGTTCACCCCAGGCCGGGTGGACGCGCTGCGGACGCCCGTACGGCGGGTCGCGGAGGAGCTGCTGGACGCGATGGAACGGCGCGGCGGCCCGGCGGACCTGATCGCCGACTACGCCGGCCCACTGCCCATCACCGTGATCTGCGATCTGCTCGGCGTCCCCCACCAGGACCGCCGGGACTTCCTGGCCTGGTCCGACGCGCTGATCACCCCGGACCCGACCCGGCCGGAGCTGATGCGGCAGGCGATCGGCGCGATGCTGGAGTTCTACACCGGGCTGATCGCCGCGAAGCGCGCCGCACCGGGCGACGATTTGCTCTCCGACCTGGTCGCGGTCCGGGACGACACGGACGGCGGCGCCGGCGGCGGCGACCGGCTCACCGAGGACGAGCTGACCTCGCTCGCCTTCCTCATCCTCTTCGCCGGGTACGAGAACACCGTCCACCTCATCGGCAACGCCGTGCTCACCCTGCTCGACCACCCCGAACAGCTTCAGGAGTTGCAGCGCAATCCGGCCGAACTGCCGGCCGCCGTCGAGGAGTTCCTCCGGTACGACGGACCGTCCCCGATCGCCATCCGGCGGTTCCCCAAGGAGGACGTGGAGATCGGCGGGGTGCGGATCCCGGCGGGCCAGAGCGTGCTGCTGGCGATCGCGTCCGCGAACCGCGACCCGGCCCGGTTCCCCGACCCGGACCGGCTGGACCGGGGCCGGGAGCTCTCCGGGCACCTCGCGCTGGGCCACGGCATCCACTACTGCCTCGGCGCGCCGCTCGCCCGGATGGAGACCGTCACCGCACTGGAGGCGCTGCTCGCCCGCTTCCCCGAGCTGCGACTTGCCGTCCCGCGTGGGGATCTGCGGCACCGTCCGGCCCTGCGTTCGCGTGGCCTGATTTCGCTGCCGGTCGCCTGGTAATCGAGAAACGAACACGTTTTTGAGGCGTAACCGTTCGCCGATGCGGTAGAAAGGTTCTTGAGCCCGCCCGGTGTGCATCCCCCGTCGCACCGGGCGGGCCTTCCTTTGCAGCTGTTGCAGATGCGACCCGCCCGGCCCGCGCCACGCCGCGATGGCCCGACTGGCTCAACTGCGCTGCGCACCGCCGCCGCGCTCCGTAGCGTGACGGCATGGCATGTGACGCACATGTACCGAAGAAGGCAGCCGCGCTGGCCCTGCTCGCCGCCGCCGGTGTCGCGCTGACCTGCATACCGACCGCGGCGAAGGGGCCGACGTACCGTCAGCCCGCCGGGGCCGCGACCGGGGTGCGGGCCGTCACCGACCCCGGCACACCGCAGCTGCCCGGCGGGCTGTCCGCGCTGTCGTGGATGGTGGCCGACGCGGAGACCGGCGCCGTACTGGCCGCCAAGGACCCGCACCGCAAACTTGCCCCGGCCAGCACCCTCAAGACGCTGTTCGCGGTCACCGTCCTGCCGAAATTCCGGTCGACCACGGTCCGCCAGGTCAGCTCCGCCGACCTCGCCGGCGTCGGTGCCGGCAGCAGCGTCGTCGGCATCCGGCAGGGCCGCCGCTACACCGTGGCCGACCTGTGGCGCGGTGTCTTCCTGCGCTCCGGCAACGACGCGGTGCACGTCCTGGCCGCGATGAACGGCGGCTGGCAGGCCACCGCCCGCGAGATGCAGCAGACCGCCCGGAAACTCGGCGCGCACGACACCACCGTCAAGTCCCCCGACGGCTACGACGCGCCCGGCCAGGTGTCCTCCGCGTACGACCTGACCGTCTTCGCCCGCGCCGGACTGGCCAACGACGACTTCGCCCGCTACTGCGGCACCGCCCGCGCCACGTTCCCCGGCACCGGCGGCACCATCCCGATCGAGAACACCAACCGCCTGCTGTCCGGCTCGCACGGCGTGGCCCGCTACCCCGGCATCATCGGCGTCAAGAACGGCTACACCAGCAAGGCCGGCAACACCCTGATCGCCGCCGCCCGCCGGAACGGCCGCACCCTGCTGGTCACCGTCCTCAACCCGCAGGCCCAGGTGGCCAACGGCGTCTACAAGGAAGCCGGTTCGCTGCTGGACTGGGGCTTCCGCACGGAGGGCAGCAGCCACCCGGTGGGCACCCTGCACGCCGTCCGTGCCGCCTCGCACGGCACCGCACCGCTGCACCCGGCGCCCGCCCGGGCCACCGGCCCCGGAAGCCGCGACGCTTCCCCCGCGTCCTTCGCCCTCGTCCTCGGGGCGGGCGTCGCCGGCCTCGCGACGACCGGACCGGGCGCCCGGCTCGCCCGGTGGCGGCGCAGGCCGGCTCCCGGCGGCGGCCGGGAAGGCGGCGGGGCCGGGTAGCCGGGCCCTAGACCCCGGCCTGCCCTCCACCGGCCAGCAGCCGGGGCGCGGTCTTCGCCGCCGACACGGGCCCCGGACCGGCCGCCCCGTCCCCGGCGGCCGGCCCGTCGGCCAGCCGGCCGGTCAGCTCGGCCGCCCAGGCCAGCAGCCCCGCGACATCGATCCCGTGGGGGGCGGCCGCCGCGTACGGCGCGAGGGCCGCCGCTCCCCGGTCGAGCAGGGCGGTACCGCCCACGGCGTTGCCGCGCGCCGCGTGGGTGAGGCCCACCGCGAGCTGGGCGAGCCCGCGCCACAGCTCGCGCTCCGCCTCCGGCGCGGCCTTCCACGCGTCCTCCAGGACCTCGTGGGCGTGGAACGGCATCCCGGCGTCCAGCAGCCGCTGCGCCTCGGTCAGGGTCTCCGCGGGCGTCCGCGTCACCCCCTCGGGCTGGCGGGCCACGCCCGGCGCGCCGTACGGCAGCGGCCGGCCCAGACCGTCCCGCGGCCGGGCGTTCCGGGCCCGGCCTTCCTCGTCCCGGTCCCGGCGCCGGGCCTCGCCGGCCCCGGAAGCGGCAGGCGGATCCGCCCGGCCCTGCTCGGCCGGCCCGTCGGCACCGGCGCCGCAGTGCTCGCACACGTCACTGCCGGGCCGTTCGCGGATCCGGCCGCAGGCGTCGCACACCCGGTCCAGCCAGCACGCCGGGTCGCCGCCCTCGTCATGGGTGTCGTTCACCCTTCGATTGTGCGCCGGGCGGGACCGGCGCGTCGTGGCGGGGTACGGCCCGCGGGCGTCAGACCGCCTCGGCCGCGTAGAAGCACAGATGGTCCTTGATCTGTGCCACCTCGGCGTGCGGCTCCGGGTAGGCCCAGGCGACGTCCTCGGGGCCGTCGGCCAGCGACCAGTAGGAGGCGGTGCCCTTGAAGGGGCAGACCGTGTGGGTCCCGGACGGGGTGAGCAGGTCCGTCCGGACGTCCTCGGGCGGGAGGTAGTACCGCACCGGACAGCCCGTCTCGGTGAGAAGCAGAGGCCGGTGGCTCTCGGCGACCAGCCGGCCGGCGATCTCCACGCGGACGTGGTCGGTGCCCTGGGTGACGTCGATGCGGTGGCCGTGGGTGACGCTCATGACCGGCTCTCCTTCGTAAGGGGCTGCACGGGAAGTGGTACGGGTGGCCCGCACGGGCGCGGGCTCCCGTACCGTCCAGGATCGCACCGGTGCCGCGCGGCCGGCCCCCGGCGCGCTCCGTTACACCTCCCGGATCCCGTGCCCCGCCCACGTGGGCGCCGGCACGACGAGGGCGGCCAGCCGCTCGCGGGTCGTGTCGGGCAGGGGTGCCGCCCGGCCGCCGGACCGGTCGACGTGCAGCAGGAACAGCTCCTCCGTCGCCACCGGCTCGCCGGCCGGCCCGCCCGCGAACATCTCGTGCAGCAGCCGCAGTTTCCTGCCGTCCACGCCCAACACAGCCGTACGGACGGTGAGTTCACTGCCGCGGGCGACCTCCCGCAGATAGCGCACATGGGCCTCGACCGTGTACAGGGAGCATCCGGTGCGCTCCCGGTAGTCCGCGTCGAGACCGGACGCGTCCATCAGGGCGTCCGTGGCGAAGCCGAAGACCAGGACGTAGTAAGCCTCGCTGAGATGGCCGTTGTAGTCGATCCAGTCGTCCCGGACGGTCTGCCGGAAGAGGAGCGGCGCGGTCAACGGGGGCCTCCCAGGCGGCCGGTGGCCCGCAGGACGTCGATGACGCCCTGGTCGCGTGCGGCCACCAGGTCCGCGTACGTCCGCCCGCCCGCGGCCGCCGCGCAGCCGTCGACCATCGCGTCGCGCAGCGCCCGGTCCAGCTCGGGTGCCGCCAGCCGGGTCCACGGCGACTTCAGGGACGGGCCGAAGTGGTCGAGCATATGGGCCATCCCGCCCTCGCCGCCGGCCAGCGCGAAGGTCAGGCAGGGGCCCATGAACGCCCAGCGCAGGCCCGGCCCTTCGGTGATCGAGGCGTCGATGTCCGCGACGGTGGCCTCACCGCTCGCGACCATGTGCAGCGCCTCCCGCCACAGCGCCTCCTGGAGGCGGTTGGCGATGAAGCCCGGAAGCTCGCGGTCCATGGTGATGACGGACTTGCCGGCGAGGCCGTAGAAGCGGGCGGCCCACTCGACGGCGGCCGGGTCGGTCCGCTCGCCGCCGACGACCTCGACCAGCGGGATGAGGTACGGCGGGTTGAAGGGGTGGCCGACGACCATGCGGCAGGCGGCGTCCGGGCCGGCCGCCCCGGTCTGCATGTCGGTCATCGGGTAGCCGGACGTCGAGGACGCGATCACCACGCCGGGCCGGGTCGCCGCGGCCAGCTGCGCGAGCAGCGAACGCTTCAACTCCAGCTTCTCCGGGGCGCTTTCCTGCACGAAGTCGGCGTCCGCAACGGCCTCGGCGAGGGTGCCGGCGACGGTCAGCCGGTCCGGGGAGGCGCCCGCCGCCAGACCTGTCTGCTCCAGCGCGGGCCAGGCGGCGGACACCAGGCGGCGCAGTTTCTGCTCGGCGTCGGGCGCCGGGTCCCAGGCGGTGACGTCGTAACCACGGGCGAGGAAGTGGGCCGCCCAGCCGCCGCCGATGACGCCCGCACCTATACAGGCGATGCGGCGCACGTCGTCGGGGGCACAGGGCGCAGGGGTGGTGGAGGGCATGGCGGGGCGACTCCTGGGGAGGGGAGGGACGGGGGCGGTACGGCGGGGCGAGCGTCAGGGGCGCGGCTTGAGGCCCAGCCGGTCCCGCGCCTGATCCGGTGTGGCGACCGTGGCGCCGAGGAGTTCGGTGATCTGCACCGCACGCTCCACCAGCCGGCCGTTGGTGGCCTTCACCCCCCGGCTCAGATAGAGGTTGTCCTCCAGCCCGACCCGGACGTTGCCGCCGAGCAGGATGGACTGGGCGACCCACGGCATCTGCATCCGGCCGAGCGCGAAGCTCGCCCACCGGGCGCCCTCGGGCAGCAGGTTCACCATCGACTGCAGCACGCCGGGATCGGCCGGGGCGCCCCAGGGGACGCCCATGCACAGCTGGAAGACGGTCGGGTCGTCCAGCAGCCCCTCGGCCAGCAGCTGCTTGGCGAACCACAGCTGACCGGTGTCGAAGATCTCCAGCTCGGGCCGCACGCCCAGCTCCTGGATGCGCTTCGCCCCGGCGCGCAGCATGTCGGGCGTGGAGACGTAGAGGCTGGAGCCGTCGCCGAAGTTGAGCGAGCCGCAGTCCAGGGTGCAGATGTCGGGGAGCAGTTCCTCGACGTGCGGCAGCCGCGCGAGGCCGCCGACCAGGTCCGTACCGGGCAGCTGCCGCAGCGGCTCGTCCGGGTCGAGCACCAGGTCGCCGCCCATCCCGGCGGTGAGGTTGATGACGACGTCGGTACCGGTCTGCTTGATGCGGTCGACGACCTCGGCGTACAGCCGCGGATCGCGGGACGGGTCGCCGCTCCCGGGGTCGCGGACGTGGATGTGCACCACCGCGGCGCCCGCGGCGGCCGCCTCGACGGCCGAGGCGGCGATCTGCTCGGGCGTCACGGGGACGTGCGGGGAGCGGCGGACGGTGTCCCCGGCGCCGGTCAGCGCACAGGTGATGATGACCTCGTTGTTCACGGGGATCCCTTCGGGTGCCCAAGGCGGCCGGGGCCCTGGGGGAGGGTCAGTTCGCTCTCCACGAAGGCCAGGAGAGCGGCGTGCATGGTGTCCGGGCCGGTGCTGTCCGGCGCGGTGGCCAGCACCTGGGTGGCCAGGCCGTCGATCAGTGCGGTCAGCCGCAGCGCGGTGAACTCCGGATCGACCGGACGGAAGACGCCCTGGGTGACGCCGCGCCGCAGCACGTCGGCGACCGTGGTGCGCCACTGCCGGTAGTAGTGCTCGTGCAGCCGCCCCACGGCGGTGGAGCGGGCCGCCTGCGCCCACAGGTCGAGCCAGACCAGCCACTGGCGGCGCTGCTGCTCGGTGCGCGGGGTCTGCAGTGCGATCAGGTGCAACAGCTCCGCGCGGGCGTCCGGGGCGGCCGCCAGGCCCGCGGCCCGGCGCTCGGTGTCCTCGTCCATGCACCACCGCACGGCCGCCTCCAGCAGCTCGTCACGGCCCGGGAAGTGGTAGTGCACGGCGGCCGGGCTGGTGCCGCAGGCGGCCGCGATGTCGGCGACCCGTACGCCGTGGAAACCGTGCTCGGCGATCAGCCGGACGGTCTCCCGGACGATCTGCAGCGGCCGGCCGCCCTCGGGCACGGCCGCCGGCGCCCGCTCCGCCGCCGGGGCGGGCCGCTCCGGCGCGCCGAGCAGCCAGCCGGTGTCGACCCCGCCGAGGTCGGCGATCCGCACGATCTCGGCGAGCGTGAAGCGCCGGGTGCCGCCCAGCGACCGGGACAGCTTCGACGGGTCCATCACGATCCGGCGGGCGAACTCCCGGTGGCTGACGCCGAGCCGGCCGATCACCTCCCGGACACGGTCCGTGACCGCGCCGGCGGCATCGGTGATCCGGTCCGCGGCGTCCTCGGGGTCCGGGCCCCCAACGGCGTCATTCATGGTCCGGGACCGTAACAGGCGTGTTGAGAACATCGCAATGGTCAGGAGGCGGAGTGACTCCCAAAAATGCAGTTCAAAGCCACTGCCACGCGCGGAGTGATGAGGTAACTGATGTCAGAGTCAGTGGTGGGGCGGAGGATGCCGGCCGCGGACGGAAAAAAGGGCTGGACGCGCCGTGAACCGGGTGAATGTGGCAAAGTGACGACATGGCTGACCGGGGAGCGAAGCGCCCCACCGTGTCGGTGCCGGACGACTGGCCCGCCCACCCGGACCTGACCCTGGCCCTCAACGGCATGGGCGGCTTCGACTGGGACCTCGACAGCGGGCTGATGCACATGGACCCGCCCGCCCTTGAGGTCTTCGACATGCGCCCGTCCGAGTACGACGACCGCCCGGAGACGCTCAACGCCCGCGTCCCCGGCCACGAGGCCGCCCGCCTGGACGCCCTGGTCGCCCGCGCGCTCAAGGACGGCAGCGACTCCTACGGTGCCTACTTCCGGGTCCGCCTCCGCAACGGCGAACTGCGCTGGACCCACAGCCAGGGCAGCATCCGCCGGGACGACACCGGCCGCCCCCGCCGCATCATCGGCGTGGTCCGCGACGCCAGCCACGAATACACCCACGCGGCCGAGCGGCTCGCCGTCGACGAGGAGCGCCGCCGGCACACCAGCGTCGTCGAACGCACCACCGCCGCCCTGGCCCACGCCCGGACCGTCGGCGAGGTCATCGCCGTCCTCGCCGGCGACGAAGGACTCAGCCGGCTCGGCGCGGAGAACATCATCCTCGGCCTCGTCGAAGCCGGCCGGATCCGGCTGGTCTCCGAGGGCAGGGCGGGCAGCTACATCCCCGACCTGGAATACACCCGGGTCGGCGACGAATTCCCGATGAGCGAGGTCGTGCGCACCCTCAACCCGCGCTACGTCCGCAGCCGCGACGAGTTCAAACGCCGATTCCCCCGCCTCTGGCCCGCCATAGAACCCCTCAACGTCAACTCCGCGGCCTACCTCCCGCTGATCGCCCAGGGCCGCCCCATCGGCGTCATCGGCCTGTTCTTCGAGCGCGAGAGCGACTTCCGCGACCAGGAACGCAACGTCCTGGTCGCCCTGGGCAGCAGCATCGCCCAAAGCCTGGCCCGCGCCATGCTCTACGACCAGGAACACGACCTCGCCGCCGGCCTCCAGCAGGCCATGCTGCCGCGCCGGATCCCCGGCGTGCCCGACGCCCAGATCGCCGTCCGTTACCGCTCCGCCCGGATGGGCCGCGACATCGGCGGCGACTGGTACGACGTGATCCCGCTGCCCAACGGCCGGGTCGCCGCCGTCATCGGCGACGTCCAGGGCCACGACACCCAGGCCGCCGCCCTCATGGGCCAGCTGCGGATCGTGCTGCGCGCCTACGCCGCCGAAGGACACGCCCCCGCCACCGTCATGGGCCGCGCCTCCGCCTTCCTCAACGAACTCGACACCGACCGCTTCGCCACCTGCACCTACGTCGACGCCGACCTGAGCACCGGCGCCGCCAGGATCGTCCGCGCCGGCCACATCGACCCCCTGCTGCGGCACGCCGAGGGCATCTGCCGCCTGCTGCCGGTGGCCGGCGGACTGCCGCTCGGCATCTCCTCCGAATTCCGGCGCCTGGACTACCCCGTCACCACCGTCCAGCTCGCCGCCGGCGACACCCTCGTCCTGTGCACAGACGGCATCGTCGAACGGCCCGGCACCGACCTCGACGACGGCATGCGCCACCTCGCCCGGGAGATCCGCGACGGCCCGCAGGACGTCCAGCAACTCGCCGACCACCTCTGCGAATCCGTCGGCGAACGCACCAACGAGGACGACATGGCGCTGCTCCTGCTGCGCCGGCTGGGCGCCCCCGAACACGACACCGTCGGACGGTTCCGGCAGCACATCGCCCCCGCCGACCCCGACGGCCTGTCCGCCGCCCGGCACATGATCCGGGCCGCGGTCCGCGCCTGGGGAGCGGCCGAACGCGCCGAGGAGATCGAGCTGGTCGCCGACGAACTGATCACCAACGCACTGCTGCACACCGACGGCGAGGCCGTGGTCAACATCCGGATGCCGCACAGCGTCGGACGCCGGCTGCGCCTGGAGGTCGAGGACCGGTCCAGCAGCCTGCCACGCCGCCGCGAACCTGGCGAAGCCGGCGTCTCCGGCCGCGGCCTGCTCCTCGTGGACCGGCTGGCGGATGTCTGGGGTGTGGAACCGCGCGGCGGCGGAAAGTGCGTATGGTGCGAGTTCAACTGCCCCTGACCGGGACGGGGGTCCCTCCCAGCGTTGCTGGGGGAGCGTCCGGCCGCCCCGGCAACCGACGGGGGAACGGTCGCCGAGCGATCGGCACGGTCGAGTGAGGACGGCTCTATGACATCGCGGGCTGGGGAACAGCGCGAGGAAGCCCGGCAGTTGACGGCACGCCTGGAGACCGAAGGCGTCCGCAACATCGCGCTGACCTGGGTGGACAACGCGGGCATCGCCCGCGTCAAGACCGTACCGGCGCAGCGGCTCGCGGACACCGCCGCCCGCGGCGTCGGCATGTCACCGGTCTTCGACGTCTTCACCTCCGACGACACCATCACCGAATCCGACGACCTCGGCGGACCCGACGGCGATCTGCGGCTCTTCCCCGACCTGGACCGCGTCACCGTCCTCGCCGCCCAGCCCGGCTGGGCCTGGGCCCCGGCCGACCGCTACGACCAGCTCGGCCGGCCGCACCCGGCCTGCCAGCGGCAGTTCGCCCGGCGGATGACCGAACGCGCCACCGCCGCCGGCCTCGACCTGCGGATGGGCTTCGAAACCGAATGGGTGGTCACCCGCGCCCCCGAAAGCCACCACCCCGGCACCACCGACACCTCCGCCCCCCTCGACTACCCCTGCGCCGGCCCCGCCTACGGCATGACCCGCGTCGTCGAACTCTCCGACTACCTCCGTGACGTCACCGAGGCCCTGACCGTCCAGGGCATCGACGTCCTCCAGCTCCACCCCGAATACGCACCCGGCCAGTTCGAGCTCACCACCGCACCCGGCGACCCGGTGCGCGCCGCCGACGACGTCGTCCTGGTCCGAGAGACGGTCCGCGCGGTCTCCGCCCGGCACGGCCTGCGCGCCTCCTTCGCCCCCTCGTTCGTCGCCGGCCAGGTCGGCAACGGCTGCCACCTCCACCTCGGCCTCTACCGCGACGGCCGCAGCCTGCACCGCACCCCCGGCACCGCACACGGCCTCGCCCCGGACGCCGACGCCTTCCTCGCCGGCATCCTCGGCGCCCTGCCCGCCCTGCTCGCCATCGGCTGCCCGTCCCCCGCCAGCTACCTCCGGCTCCAGCCCTCGCGCTGGGCCGGCGTCTACCAGTGCTGGGGCGTCGAGAACCGCGAGGCCGCCCTGCGGCTCGTCACCGGCGCGCCCGACGACCCCGACGGCGGCCACGCCGAGGTCAAGACCTTCGACGCCGCCGCCAACCCCTACCTGGCGGTCGGCGCGGTGATCGCCGCCGGACTGCACGGCATCGAGTCCCGGGCCGGCCTCCCGGAACCGCAGCGCGGCGACCCCGGCGTCCTCGGCGTCCGCGAACGCGCCCGGCGCGGCATCGTCCGCCTCCCCGCCACCCTCACCGAGGCCACCGACCGGCTGGAGAAGTCCGCGCCGCTCCACGAGGCCCTGGGCAAGGTCCTGCACGGCGCCGTCCTCGCCGTCCGGCGCGCCGAGGAGGCGCAGTTCGCCGAGAGCACCGACGAGGAGATCACCGCCGCCACCCGCTGGCGCTGGTGATGCCCGCCGGCACCCGGGCAAGCGGCCCCCGCTTCGACGACGGCCTGCCGCCGCTGGTGGACCACCACTGCCACGGCGTGCTGCGCCACGAGCCCGACGCGGCGACGTTCGCCTCGTACCTCACCGAATCGGACCGGCCGCCCGCGGCGGGCACCAGCCACTTCGACACCCAGACCGGCTTCGCGGTCCGCCGCTGGTGCCCGCCGCTGCTCGACCTGCCCGCACACTGCCCGCCCGAGCGCTACCTCGCCCGCCGCCGCGAGCTGGGCCCCGACGAAACCCACCGGCGGCTGCTCGGCGCCACCGGCATCGGCGCCTACCTCGTCGACACCGGACTGCCCGGCGACCTGACCGGCCCGGACGAGACGGCCGCGGCCGGCGGCGGCACCGGCCACGAGGTCGTACGGCTGGAAACCCTCGCCGAACGCACCGCCGCCGCGGTGGCCGACGGCGCCACGGCCACCGCCGGGCCATCGGCCACCGCCGGGCCATCGGCCGCCGACGCCGAGGAGTTCACCGACGCGCTGACCCGCGCCGTCCAGGAGGCCGCCCGCACCGCCGTCGCCTTCAAGACCGTCGCCGCCTACCGCCACGGACTCGCGCTCGCCGCCGAACCGCCCACGGCCGGCGCGGTGCACACCGCCGCCCGCACCTGGCTGGCCGCCGGCGCCGGCCGCCTCACCGACCCGGTCCTCATCCGCCACCTCGTCGCCCTGGCCGTCGCCACCGGCCGCCCGCTCCAGATCCACACCGGCTTCGGCGACCCTGACCTCCGGCTCGACCACGCCGACCCGGCCCTCCTCACCGACCTCGTCCGCGCCACCGCCGGCACCGGCACGGACCTCGTCCTGCTGCACTGCTACCCGTACCACCGGCAGGCCGCCTACCTGGCGAGCGTCTTCCCCCACGTCCACGCCGACGTCGGACTCACCCTCAGCCACACCGGCCCCCGCGCCACCGCCGTCCTCGCCGAATTCCTCGAACTCGCCCCCTTCGGCAAACTGCTCTTCTCCACCGACGCCTACGGCCTGCCCGAGCTCTACGTCGTGGGCAGCGCACTGTTCCGCACCGCCCTCGCGGAGGTGCTCGGCGCCTGGACGGCGAGCGGCGCATGGTCGGCGGACGACGCCCACCGCGTGGGCGCCATGCTCGCCGCGGAGAACGCCCGCCGGGTGTACGGCCTGGGCGCGGCGGGCCGGGCGCGGGAGCGGGGCCTGCGGAACGCTTAAGGGGCGTGGCACTGGGACGGGGGGCGGGACGCGTAAGCGGCGTGGCACTGGGACGGGCGGGGCGGGACGCGTAAGGGGCGTACCGCCCGGGCGCCTCTTCCCGCCCTGCCGTCGGCCCGCCGTCATGCTCATGCTTTACTGCGCCGCGTGGCCGATACAACGACCTCGGACGAGACGTCCGACGAGACCTCCGGCGGGACGCCCGGGCAGACCACCGGGCGGGCCACCGGCGCCCGTCCGGACAAGGGCGGAACGCCCTGGCATTCCCGCATATTCGCCGACCTGACACCCCTGCGCACCTCGCCCGACTACCGCCGCCTGTGGTGCGGCAACACCATCTCCTGGATGGGCCAGCAGATGACCGCCCTCGCGGTCTCGCTGCAGGTGTACGCCATCACCCGGTCCACCTTCTCGGTCGGACTGGTGGGCCTGTGCTCGCTCGTCCCACTGGTCGTCTTCGGCCTGTACGGCGGTGCCATCGCCGACACCGTGGACCGCCGCAAACTCGGCCTGTACAGCGCCGCCGGCGCCACCGCGATGTCCATCACGCTGGCCACCGCCGCGCTCGCCGGATACCACCGGGTCTGGCTGCTCTACACCGTGGTCGCCCTCCAGGCCGTCTGCTTCGCGATGAACTCCCCGGCCCGCACCTCGATGATCCCCCGGCTGCTGCCCACCGAACAGCTGCCGGCCGCCAACGCCCTCAACTCCCTGACCAGCAACCTCGGTCTGATGGGCGGCCCCATGCTGGGCGGCGTCATCGTCGGCCTGTGGGGCTACCAGGCCGCGTACCTGATCGACGTCGTGGCCTTCAGCGGCGCGCTCTACGCGATGTGGCGCCTGCCGTCCATGCGCCCCGACCAGGGCGACGGCCCGCGGCGCCGCGCCTCCGTCCTCGACGGCCTGCGCTTCCTCGCCACCCGCCCCAACCTGCGGATGACGTTCTTCTCCGACCTGGCGGCCATGGTGCTGGCCCAGCCGCGCGCGCTGTTCCCCGCGGTCGCGGTGCTCTGGTTCGCCGGCGACGCCAAGACCGTCGGCCTGCTCGTCGCCGCGCCCGCGGTCGGCGCCGTCCTCGGCGGACTGTTCTCCGGCTGGCTCGGCGGCATCCGCCGGCACGGCCTGGCCATCCTGCTCGCGGTCGCCGCCTGGGGCGCGGCCATCGCCTGCTTCGGACTCTCCCGGAACCTGTGGCTCGGCCTGTTCTTCCTCGCCGTGGCCGGCTGCGCCGACACCGTCTCGATGGTCTTCCGCAGCACCATGCTCCAGGCCGCCACCCCCGACGCGATGCGCGGCCGCCTCCAGGGCGTCTTCATCGTCGTCGTCGCCGGCGGCCCCCGCCTCGGCGACTTCCTCGCCGGCTCGGCCTCCGACCTGACCTCCCCGGCCACCGCCGTCATCGGCGGCGGCCTGGCCTGCATCCTGACCGTCACCGCCCTCGGCCTCGGCCGCCGCGCCTTCGCGCGGTACGACGCACGCGACCCGCAGCCGTAGCCGGGAGCGCGATCAGCGCGCTCCGCCCCTGGGCCTACCGCCCTCGTCGCCCCCGGCCCTACAGCAACCGTGGGGTCAGATCCGGGTCGTCGAAGCCCTCGTCGTCGAACGGGTACAAGGGGCGGCGGATCTTGTGGTGGCCGAGGCGGAGGAGGTCCTGGTCGACGCCGCCGGGGGTGAGGGCGAGGAGCCAGTCGGCGGCCATGGCGTACAACTCCGGTTCCAGGTAGCCGATCTTGACGACCACCAGGTCGTGGTCGAGCGGGTCCAGCGAACCGAAGTCGGCGCGGGTGTGGAACGGAGTGCGCCGCTCGGTCAGGATCACCGTCACCCCGCCGCGAGTGACCGCCGCGCGCCGGCCGCCCCCGTCGTACGCCGGATTGCCGCGCGGCGCGCCCGAGGCGGCCCCCGGTCCCTCCAACGCCGTGACCCTGCCGGTCAGTTCGTACGGGGCGGCGTGCGGGCCGGTGCCCGCGCTGAAGCAGCCGCCGACGCGCAGGGTCACCTCGGCGCCCGGCCCGGCGGCGAAGCACGCGGCGACCGCCGCCGGATCGGTGAGGCCCGGGTGCAGCGCGGTGCGCCGCCCGCTCGCCAGGTCCTCGTGCGCCAGCAGCCGGCCGAGCATGTACGCGAGGTCGCCGGCCCCGCCCGCGGTGGGGTTGTCGCCCGAATCGCTGATCAGGAACGGCCGGGCGGACGAGGCCACCGCACGGGCGATGCAGTCGTCGGCGTCGCCGGTCGGGCCGACGAAGGTGAAGTCCCGGCGGGCGTCCCAGTACGCGCGGGCCAGCGCGCCGGCCTGGTCGAGGGCGAGCCCGGGATCGTCCGCGGTGACCACCACCGCGGCCCGGCAGCGTTCCTCGTCGGCCCAGGCGTACCCGACCCAGAGCGCCGCGTCGACGATCCCGTCGAGTGCCTCGACGCTCGCCAGCCGGCCGTAGAGCGACGCGGCCGGTTCGAGGCGGGTGCTGGTCTTCTCGCCCGGGAGGAGCACCGGGATCTGCACCCAGGCCCGGTGCGGGCGGCCCTTGCCGGAGACCAGCCGCGCGACGAGGTTGCGGGCGGCCCGCTCCCGGGTTTCCCAGGCGTCCTCGTGCGGCGCCATCCGGTGCGCGGTCAGCAGATCGAGGTGCTCGGCGAAACGGCGCGAGACGTTGCCGTGCAGGTCCATGGCGGCCGAGATCAGGGTGGCGGGGCCGGTCGCCGCGCGTACCGCCGCGGTCAGGTCCGCCTCGGCGTCGTCCAGCCCGACGACGCTCATCGCACCGTGGATGTCGTGGAGCAGACCGTCCAGCGGGCCGGACTGTCTTATGCGGTCGGTGAGTTCGGAGCGGATGCGGTCGTAGGTGGCGCGCTCGACCGGACCGCCGGGCACCGCGACGGCATGCACCAGCGGGACCCACTCGACCACCCCGGAGAGGTCCCCGCCCGGCCGGGTCCAGGTGTAGCGGTCCAGCAGCTCGCGTCCCCGGGTGACGCGGAAGTCGTCGTACGTCGAGCGGTGCGGACAGAACTGGCTGGACTCGATGGCCATCCCGCCGATGCCGATGCGCAAGGGGCGGCCGGTCGTCGCTGGGGCCATGCGTGCTCACTTCCCTGGGTGGCGGGTTTCGTGGCGGGGGTGTGGGGCTCCGCCGGTGGCGTTGCTACGTGGCGGGCGTCGCGCCCGGGGTGCCGGGGCCCGGCCGAGGGTGCGGCACGGTGGGCGGGATGCCGCTCAGTACGGCGTGGCCGGCGCCCAGCAGTCCCGCGTCCGGGCCGCGGACCGCGGTGTCGATGGTGAGTTCGCTGGTGGCCATCGGCAGACAGCGCTCGTAGAGCATCCCGCGCACCGCGGCGACCAGCGGCTGGGCGCCGGCCAGCGCGCCACCGAGGACCACCGCCTCGGGGTTGAAGAAGTTCACGACGACCGCGAGCACCGCACCGATGTCCCGGCCGGCCTGCCGCACCAGGGTGGTGGCCTGCGCGTCGCCGTGTTCGACCAGCCGCAGGATGTCGGCGGCGGACCTTGCGGCGATGCCCCGCCCGCGCAGTGTGGCGGCGATCGCGGCGCCGCTCGCCACCGTCTCCAGACAGCCGATGTTGCCGCAGGAACAAGGGAGTTGGGCCGACTCGTCCACCCGGACGTGGCTGATGTCGCCGGCCGCACCGTGCGCCCCGCGGTGCAGCCGGCCGTCGCTGATGACGCCCGAGCCGATACCGCGGCCGGCCTTGACGACGACGAGATGGCGCCGGGCGGGGTGGGCGGCGCGGTGTTCGCCGAGCGCCATCATGTTGGCGTCGTTGTCGAGCAGCACCGGCAGCCCGAGGCGATCGGCCAGCCGGTCGCGGAGCGGGAAGAGGTGCCAGCCGGGCATCCGGGACGGGGCGACGACCCGGGCGCCGTCGGCGTCGACCGGGCCGGGGAAGCCGATGCCGACGCCGCGGACCGTCCGCCCGGCCGCCCGCTGCCGCTCGGCCAGCGCGCCCAGCCGCTCGGCGAGGGCGTCCAGGGCGGGCCCGGGGCCGGTGGTCAGATCGGTCGGGTGGTCCTCGGCGTCGAAGACGTCGCCGGCCGGGCCCACCGCACCGGTACGGATGTGATGGCTGCCCAGGTCGGCGGCGAGCGCGACCGCGCCCTGCCCGGCGACCCGCAGCAGCCGTGGCCGCCGGCCGCCACGCGAGGCGCCCTCACCGGATTCGGTCAGCAGCCCGGCCTCGACCAGTTCCTGGACCCGGGCGGACACGGTGGACGCGGCGAGCCCGAGCTCGCGGACGAGGTCCGCGCGGGAGGTGGCGGAGCCGTTCGCGACGAGCGCGAGGACGTGCGCGGCGGAACCGGGCGACTCGTCGGGGAGGGGCATGGCACGCGCCTTTCGCGGGGCGGTCGGGGCAGGGGGAGTGGCCGGCGGTCGGAGCGGGTTTCAGTGCGGGCTCCGGACTTCCTGCTTCCTCCGGTGGGCTTCCTCCGGTGGGCTTCCTTCGCCGGACTTCCTTCGTCACCGCAGCAACCCTCCGCCCCAACTCGCCGACAGTAGAGCGCAGTCGGCCCGCTTTCGCCAGGGTCTTGACTTCTTTTCACGGCCGTCCGTACGTTGCTCGCACCCTTCCACCGGCCCGACCTCCCGGAGGCAGTATGGGCCTGCGCAGGACACGAACTCCCGGTCTCCGCAAGCAAGGTGGCCCATACGGCCGAGTCGGCCGGCTGGTGGCCGCCGTCCTGCTCGGTGCCGCGGCGCTGGTCGGCTGCGGCCCGCCTGGCAACGTTGTCACCGAGCTGGGCCCCACCGGCGGCGTGCCCGTCGAGGGCGGGACCGCCACCATGGCACTGCCGCCCGCCTCCGCCCCCAACTGGATCTTCCCCATCGGGGCCCCCGGCTATCTGGCCTCCTACAACAGCGCCATCCAGGACCTGCTGTTCCTGCGGCTCTACCTGCCCGAGAAGAAGGGCGACGCGCTGACCCTGGAATCCCCCCGCGGCCTCGCCGAAAAACCCCGCTACGGCGACGGCAACCGCACCGTCGGCATCACCCTGAAAAAGGGCTACCGCTGGTCCGACGGGCACCCCGTCACCACCCGCGACGTGAAATTCTGGTTCGACCTCATCAAGGCCAACAAGCAGGAATGGGCCGGGTATTCGCCGAAACTGATGCCCGACGACGTCAAGGCGTTCGAGATTCTCGACGACCGCACCTTCCGGCTCCGGCTGGACCGCGCCTACAACCCGGCGTGGTTCACCGCCAACGAACTCCAGGACTTCGTGGCTCTGCCCGTACACGCCTGGAACCCGCACCACGAGGACCCCCGGCGGGCCTTCGCCCGGCTGATGCGGCACGCCCGGCAGTTCTCCGCATTCGCCACCGACCCGCTGTGGAAAACCGTCGACGGACCCTGGCGGACGGCGAAGTGGACCACCTCCGGACAGGTGGAGCTGATCCCCAACACGCACTACAGCGGGCCGGACAAACCCCATCTCGACCGGGTCGTCCTCAAACCCTTCACCACCGCCGACTCCGAATTCAACGTCCTGCGGGCCGGCGGCGTCGACTACGGCTACCTGCCGCCGTCCGTCATGGCGCAGTCGGCGAAATTCCGGGAGATGGGTTATCGCATCGACCCCTGGGAAGGTTGGGCGATCACCTACATCGTGCTCAATTACCACCACCCCACCGCCGGGCCCCTGCTGCGGCAGACCTATCTGCGCCAGGCGCTCCAGCACCTCATCGACCAGAAGGCGCTCTCCCGGGTGATCTGGCACGGCAGCGCCGCCCCCACCCTCGGCCCGGTCCCGGCCGGTCTGCTCGCCACCGACCCGTACCCCTACGACCCGAAGCGGGCGAAAGCGCTGCTGGCGGACCACGGCTGGGCCGGCCGGGGCGGCGTGCTGCGCTGCGTACGGCCCGGACGCGGCGCCGGCGCGTGCGGCGCGGGCATCGAGGACGGGCAGGAGCTGCGGCTGTCGCTGCTCTCCCAGTCCGGCTCGACCGAGACCTCCAACACCATGCAGGTCCTCAAGTCGGAGTTCGGCAGGGTGGGCATCGCCCTCGACGTCCGGCAGCAGCCACTGAACACGGTCCTGGGCACCACCGTCCCCTGCCGCACCACCGACCCCCTCTGCTCCGCCTGGCAGCTCGGCTTCTTCGGCACCCAGGGCAGCTGGTACTTCCCGCCCGACCCCAGCGGGGAGAAGATCTTCGCCAGCAACGCGCCCTCCAACATGGGCAGTTGGGCCGACCCCCGTACCGACGAGCTGATCCGGGCCACCGAGTACTCCGACGATCCCGCCGCACTGCGCGCCTACGGCCGCGAGGTCGCCCGCCGCCTCCCGGTGCTGTGGACCCCCAACCCCGCCTATCAGGTCTCCGCCATCCGCAACGACCTGCGCGGCGTCGACCAGAACCCCACGCTGTCGCTGGCCCCCCAGGACTGGTACTACGTCAAGAAGGGCGGTGCCGGCCGGTGACCCACTTCCTGGTCAAACGCCTCGCCCAGGCCCTGGTCGTCCTGCTGCTGGTCTCCGTCATCGTCTTCGTCCTGCTGCACCTGCTCCCCGGCGGCCCGGCCCGCGCCATCCTCGGCGTGCAGGCCACGCCCCAGGCCGTCGCGCACTTCAACCACCAGCAGGGATACGACCGTTCGCTGCCCCAGCAGTACCTGCGCTACCTCGGCCGGCTGCTCACCGGCGACCTGGGGGAGTCCTACAAGCTCAACCGGAGCGTCGCCTCGCTGCTCGCCGAACGGCTGCCGAAGACCGCCCTGCTGGCCGGGCTGGCGCTGGCGCTGGCCGCCGTCCTGGCCGTACCGCTCGGCATCCTGCAGGCGGTACGCCGCGGCCGCGCCGCCGACCACGTCCTCACCGGCCTGGCCTTCCTCGCCTACGCCACCCCGGTCTTCTTCCTCGGGCTCGTCCTCGTCCTGGTCCTCAGCCAGCAGCTGCCCCTGCTGCCCGCCGAGGCCCCGCAGGCCGACACGGTCGGCGGGATCCTCGCCGAGCCGGCCGGACTGGTCCTCCCGGTCGTGACCACGGCCCTGGGAATCGTCGCCGCCTTCAGCCGCTATCTGCGCTCCGCGGTCCTCGACAACCTCGGCGAGGACTACGTCCGCACCGCCCGCGCCAAGGGCGGGTCCGGCACCCGGGTGCTGGTCCGGCACGTGCTGCGCAATGCGCTCATCCCGCTGGTCACCCTCCTCGGCCTCTACCTGCCGACCCTCTTCAGCGGCACCCTCGTCGTCGAGTCGATGTTCAACTACCCCGGCATGGGGCTGCTGTTCTGGAACGCGGCCCAGGGCTCGGACTTCCCCGTACTGCTCGGCGTGACCCTCGTCGTGGGCGCCGCCACCGTCCTCGGCTCCCTGCTCGCCGACATCGCCTACGCCGTCCTCGACCCGCGCATCAGGAGCGTGCCGTGACCACCACCGCCCCCGCACCGCGCATCAGGAGCGTGCCGTGACCCCCACCGCCCCCGCACCGCCGGACGCCGGGCCCGCCGCTCCCGGGCCGGTCCGCCGCGTCCTGACCGGCTTCCGCCGCAACAAGCTCGCGCTGACCGGCGCCCTGATCCTGCTGGCCCTGCTCGCCTTCTGCTTCCTCGGCCCGCTGCTCCACCCCACCGACCAGATCCACACCGACCTCACCCAGGCCAACCGCGCCCCCGGCGCCGGCCACCCGCTCGGCACCACCGACCTCGGCTACGACCTGCTCGGCCGGCTGATGTACGGCGGCCGCACCTCCCTGGAGGTGGGCCTTGCGGCCGGGCTGCTGGCCACCCTCCTCGGCACCGTCTACGGCGCGGTCGCCGGCTACTTCGGCGGCTGGCCGGACGCCGTGATGATGCGGGTCACCGACGCCGCGCTCGCCATCCCGGCGCTCTTCCTCCTCGTCGTGGTCGCCACCCTCGTCACCCCCAGCGAACCCGTCCTCATCCTGGTCATCGCCTCCGTCGCCTGGCTCTCCCCGGCCCGGCTGCTGCGCGGCGAGGCGCTGGCGCTGCGCAGCCGGGACTACGTCCACGCCATGCGGCTGATGGGCGGCGGCGGAGGCCGGGCGGTGTTCCGGCACATCCTGCCCAACGCCCTGGGCACCGTCGTCGTCAACGCCACCTTCCAGATCGCCGACGCCATCCTCTACGTCGCCTACCTCTCCTTCCTCGGCCTCTCCCTGCCGCCGCCCGCCGCCGACTGGGGCTCCCTGCTCTCCGCCGGCATCACCTACACCCAGGTCGGCCACTGGTGGCTGATCTTCCCGCCCGGCCTCGCGATCGTGCTGGTCGTGGCGGCCTTCAACTTCCTCGGCGACGGACTGCGGGACGCCTTCGACGTACGGCTCGACACGGGACGGGGCAGCCACCGATGACCGAACCCCTGCTGCGCATCGACGACCTGCACGTCGACATCGTCACCCGCGACCGGACCGTGCACGCCCTCGACGGCATCGACCTCGACCTCGCCCCCGGCGAAGCGCTCGGCCTGGTCGGCGAGTCCGGCTGCGGCAAGACCCTCACCGCCCGCGCCGTCCTCGGACTGCTCCCCGCCGGCGGCCGGATCACCGGCGGACGCATCCTCTTCCACGGCACGGACCTGGCCGCCGCCCCCGAAACCGCCCTGCAGGGCGTCCGCGGCCACACCATCGGCATGGTCTTCCAGGACCCGCTGACCTCGCTCAACCCCACCATGACCATCGGCGCCCAGGTCGCCGAGCCGCTCCGCCTGCACACCCCGCTGACCAGGGCCCAGGCCCGCGCCAAGGCCGAGGAGATGCTCGGCCTGGTCGGCCTGCCCCGCCCCGCCGAGCGGATGGCCCACTATCCGCACCAGCTCAGCGGCGGCATGCGGCAGCGCGTCGCGATCGCCATGGCCCTGGTCTGCGAACCCGACCTGCTGATCGCCGACGAGCCCACCACCGCCCTCGACGTCACCACCCAGCACCAGATCCTGGAGCTCGTCGACGCACTGCGCACCCGGCTCGGCATGGCCCTGATCCTCGTCACCCACGACCTCGGGGTGATCGCCCGCCGGGTCGACCGGGTCGCGGTGATGTACGCCGGCCGGATCGCCGAACGCGCCCCCGTACGGCCGCTGTTCACCACCCCGCGGCACCGCTACACCCAGGCCCTCTTCGCCGCCCTCCCGGAACGCGCCCCCGACCCCGCCCGCCCGCTCGCCACCGTCCCCGGCCTCCCACCGGTCCTCACCACCCGTCCCACCGGCTGCCGCTTCGCACCCCGCTGCGGCTTCGCCACCGACCTCTGCCGCACCGCGGAACCGGAGCTCAGCGACGGCCCCGACGGCGGCCGGCCGGCCGACCGCGCCGCGCACGCCTTCGCCTGCTTCCACCCCGCCGGCCCGGCCCCCGGCGCCGACCCGGTCGCCGAGATACGCCCGCCCGCCCCCGCCGCGGCGCCGGCCCGCACCGACGCACCGCTGCTCCGCCTCACCGACCTCGCCAAGAGCTACCCGCTGCACGGCGGCCCGTTCGCCCGCCGGGGCGCCGCCGAGATCAGCGCGGTGGCCGGGATCTCGCTCACCGTCCGGCGCGGCGAGACCTTCGGCATCGTCGGCGAGTCCGGCTGCGGCAAATCCACCCTCGGCCGGCTGGCGGTCGGCCTGGAGGCACCCAGCACCGGCACCGTCGAGGTCGCCGGGCGGGACCTGGCCACGCTGCGGGGCCGCGAGCTGCGCGCCCACCGGCGCGAGGTCCAGCTGATGTTCCAGGATTCCGCCGCGGCCATGGACCCCCGGATGCGGGTCGGCGCCGTGCTGACCGAACCCCTGGTCATCCAGGGCATCGGCGACCGGGCCGCCCGGCAGCGGCGGATCGCCGGCCTCCTGGACGACGTCGGACTGCCGCGCGGCGCCGTCGACCGCTACCCGCACGAATTCTCCGGCGGCCAGCGCCAGCGCCTCGGTCTGGCCCGCGCCCTCGCGCTCGCCCCCTCGCTCGTGGTCGCCGACGAACCGGTCTCCGCGCTCGACGTCTCCGTCCAGGCCCAGATCCTCAACCTGATGCGCGCCCTGCAACGGGACAAGGGCCTGAGCTACCTCTTCATCTCGCACGACCTGGCGGTGGTGCGGCACGTCGCGGACCGGGTCGGCGTGATGTACCTCGGCAAACTCGTCGAGACCGGCCCCGCGGAGGCGGTCTTCGACCGCCCGCTCCACCCCTATACGCGCGGCCTCCTGGACACGGTCCGCCCGCCCGGCCCCGCCTCCCACCCCCTCGGCGGCGAAACCCCGTCAGCCGCAGCCCCGCCGTCGGGGTGCCGGTTCCGCACCCGGTGCGTCTTCGCGACCCAGCGGTGCGCGGCGGAGCCACCACCGACGGTGGAGGCAGCCCCGGCCCACTCCGCCTCCTGCCACTTTCCGCTTCGCGGGTGAGGCCCACGTACCTGGCTTTCCCGCCGTGGGGGTTGCTCGCCGTTGCGCTTTGCGGCGCCGCGCACGTACCCGTCTGTCTCGCCGCGGGGCTTGCTCGCCGTTGCGCTTTGCGGCGCCGCGCACGTACTTGGCTGTCCCGCCGCGGGTGGTCTCGCCGTTGCGCGCTTTGCGGCGCCCCGCACGTACCCGTCTCTCCCGCCGCGGGTGGTCTCGCCGTTGCGCCTGCGGCGGGCTGGGTGGGTGTCGGGTGCGGTGACGGACCTCCGGGGCCGGTTGTGTGGACTGCTGACG
>NZ_JBEZMM010000065.1:0-38279 GCF_040652715.1 Streptomyces sp. NPDC048196
CGTCGACGCATAATCGCGCCGCGGTCCGAATTTCGGCATGCCGAAATTGTTCCCGGTGAGGGGCCGTGCAGTAGTGGTGTGCCGCGAGGCGGCGGGATGGTTGTCCGGGGCCGGTCGGCTCCGTGGCAACTCGGAGAACACTACACGAGCGGGTGAGGTGCTTCAAACCCGTGCCGGGGGCCCATCTGCGCGGTACTTTGGGCGGCATGACTGCGCATGCGCTCGTACAGCAGTGGTGGCCCGCCTGACGGCGGCCGACCACAGCGCATGCATGACCACGGCCGCCGCCTCGGCGGCCGTTCGCGTTTCTGCTTCTCGTAGCCGGCCGGCGAGGTCGGCGGTCTCGATGCGCACCCCGGGAGCTCCGGGAGTGCGGGAATCGGGAGAGATGACGGATGAGTGAACTGGTGCGGGAGCGGGCCGGCGGGGCCGGGGGCGACCTGGTGCCGGGGCGCGGCGGTCGCGTGCGGGTGTTCAGCGGGGTGCAGCCGACGGGGCATCTGACGCTGGGGAACTACCTCGGGGCGGTGCGGCGGTGGGTCACGGAGGAGCAGCACCGGGCGGACGCGCTGTTCTGCGTGGTCAATCTGCACGCGCTGACCGTGGAACACGATCCGGCGCGGGTGCAGCGGCTGAGCCGGCAGGCCGCGTCGCTGCTGCTGGCCGCGGGGCTGGATCCGGAACAGTGCACGGTCTTCGTACAGAGCCAGGTCGATGAGCATCTGCGACTGGCGTACCTGATGGAGTGCACCGCCACCGACGGGGAAATGCGGCGCATGATCCAGTACAAGGAGAAGGCGGCGCGGGAGCAGGCGCGCGGCGGGAGTGTGCGCCTGTCGCTGCTGACGTATCCGACGCTGATGGCGGCGGACATCCTCGCGTACGGGACGGACGAGGTGCCGGTCGGGGACGACCAGACCCAGCATGTGCAGCTGACGCGGGACCTCGCGGTGCGGTTCAACCAGCGGTACGGGGCGACGTTCGTCGTGCCGAAGGCGACGCGTCCGCGGGTGGCCGCGCGGGTGATGGATCTGCAGGATCCGACGTCGAAGATGGGCAAATCGCACGCCCGGACGGCGGGGACCGTCTTTCTGCTGGACGAGCCGGAGGCAGTGCGGAAGAAGGTGCTGCGGGCGGTGACCGACGACGGCGAGGGCGTCGTCTACGAGCGGGAGACGCGGCCGGGGATCGCGAACCTGCTGGATGTACTGGCGGCCTGTACGGACGGGGACCCTGAGCGGCTGGCCGAGGGCTACGCGTCGTACGGCGCCCTGAAGAAGGACGTGGCGGACGCGGTGGTGGAAACCCTGCGGCCGGTACGCGAACGCCACGCGGAACTGGCGGCGGACCCGGCATACGTCGACGAAATCCTACGGGCCGGGGCCGACCGCGCCCGGGACTTGGCAAGACCACGGGTGGACGCGGCTTATCGGGCTATGGGGGTGGGGTTTAGGGGTGTGGGGCGTAGGGCGTAGCGGCATAGCGGCGTAGGCATTCGGGGGCCCGCCCGTAAGGGGCGGGCACCTCGTAAGGGTGTGCCTGTTTGTGGACGTCCCCGTTTGTCGGCCCCGTTTGTGAGCGTGGCCGTACGTCTTCGGAGGTGCGTGCCTGTTTATGGGGCGTCTTTATGGGGCGTCTTTATGGGGCGTGCCCGTACGTCGTCATAGGGGGTGCCCGTTTGTCATAGGGGCCCCATTTAATGGGGGCGTGCCCGTACTTCCCCGTAGGGGCGCGCCGAGGGGACGCACAGACACAGCCGGTTCGAGGCTGCGGGGCAACCGGTGACGGGGACGGGTCAGCCGTTGCCGGTGGCCAGTTCGCGGCTGCGGTCGCGGGCGGCTTCGAGGGCGGCGATGAGGGCGGCGCGGACGCCGTGGTTCTCCAGTTCGCGGATGGCGTTGATGGTGGTGCCGGCCGGCGAGGTGACGTTTTCGCGGAGTTTGACCGGGTGTTCGCCGCTGTCGCGGAGCATCACGGCGGCGCCGATCGCGGCCTGGACGATGAGGTCGTGGGCCTTGTCGCGGGGCAGGCCGAGCAGAATGCCGGCGTCTGTCATGGCCTCGACGAGGAAGTAGAAGTACGCGGGGCCCGAGCCGGAGAGGGCGGTCGCGGCGTCCTGCTGGCTCTCGGGGACGCGGAGGGTCTTGCCGACGGTGGAGAAAATTTCCTCGGCGAGGGTGAGGTGGGCGGCGGTGGCGTGGGTGCCGGCGGAGATGACGGACATCGCCTCGTCGACGAGGGCCGGGGTGTTCGTCATGACCCGAACGACCGGGGTGCCGGTGGCCAGGCGCTCCTCGAAGTACGAGGTGGGGATGCCGGCTGCGCCACTGATGACCAGGCGGTCGGTGGGGACGTGCGGGGCCAGCTCGCGGAGCAGGGCGCCCATGTCCTGGGGCTTGACCGTGAGGATCAAGGTATCGGCGGACTTGGCGGCCTCGGCGTTGCTGACCGCTTCGACGCCGTAACGGTCGTGCAGTTGGGCGGCGCGCTCCTGGCGGCGGGCGGTGACCAGCAGGTCGGAGGGGGCCCAGCCGCCGCGGATCATTCCGCTGAGGAGGGCTTCGCCGATCTTTCCGGTGCCGAGGACTGCGACCTTCTGGGTCATGGTGCCGGTTCGCCTTTCCGCTGCGCTGTGCCGGTGCTGCTTCTACTGGTGCGTGTGGTGGCTGGGGTGGCCGGGCTGGCTGTGCCTCTGGGCCGCCGAGCCCTCCACCCATGTGCCTGTTGTCGTCATCCTCGCACCGTGGGTTGGCCGCTGGCGGCGCGTTCCGCTGGGTGGACCTGGCGCGCGGGTGGACCGCTGGCGGCCCGTTCCGCTGCGTGGACCCGGCACGTGGGTGGCCCGCAAGTACGTGGGTGGCCCGCAGTACGTGGGTGGCCCGCAAGTACGTGGGTGGCCCGCAGTACGTGGGTGGACTGCGGCACGGCCTGTGACTGGCACCGCGTGACGTGGGCAGAGGCGCGGGGGGATGCGGGCGGGCCGAGCCATGTGGGCGGGGGCGGTGAGCGGGGCGCATGTCGGGGCGCCACGTTGGCGGCGGGGTGGCGGGGCTGTCGCCGGGTGCCGATGCGGGCCGGGCGTGGGCCGGCGGTCGGGGACGGGGACGGGGACGGGGACGGCGCCACGGTCGGTGGCGGTGAGGCGGCTTGGGGCTGGGGCGGTTGGCGGGCTGGGGGGCGAATGGGGTGGGGCGGGCGTCTTCGGTTGGGTGGCTGCGGGGTGCCTGTGGGCCGGCGCCGCTGCCTCCTTATTCCGGCAACGATTACGGAGAGTGATTAGTTCCTGCCGAGAGTAGCAGAGAGTGAGGGAGCGGGAGGGAGGGGGTGGGGTTGGGTGGAGCGGGGGATTGGGCTGGGGCTCCGAGGTCGGGAGCTAGCCGGGGCGTCGCGGGTTGTTGCGGGGCAGGGCGGCGTTGGCGTCGGAGTTTTGGTGTTGGGGGTTGGCGTTGGGGGTTGGCTTGGGGTGGAAGTGGGGTGCGGGGTGGCGCGTGGGGGTGGGTTGGGGGCGCCGGCGGGCGCAGGCGTGAACGGAACCATTCCGTCCTGTTGGATAACCCCGCGTTTACAGGGTGGTTACCTGCCGAGCCGCGGCTCGGCGGCTGAGGCTCGACACAATGAGGGGACCTGTCCAGCCGCGCCGGAAGGGGCGACGATGGCGAAGATCCGGGTCGGCGGCCTCGGCCGGCTCCTGATGATCGTCGTGATCGTTGCGGTGGGCCTCGTCGTGGCGTTCGTACCGGTGCTCTCCTTGCCTCCCTCCGTTGGCGCGGGTGTATACGGGGTGGGCGGGCGGGGGGCTTCGGGTTCGGGTTCAGCTTCGGTCCCGGCTTCGGCTTCGGCTTCGGGTTCGGGTTCGGCTCCCGTCCCGGTCTCGGCCTCGGGTTCCGCTTCGGGTTCGGCTCCCGTCTCGGATTCGGGTTCGGGTTCCGCTTCGGGTTCGGCTCCCGTCTCGGTCTTGGCTTCGGCCTCGGTCTCGTCGGCCGGGTACGTCGACCCGCGCGTGGTCGGATACGGCGACCAGGACATAGTCGGACACGGCGACCTCGATGCAGTCGGGTACGGCGGCCTCGATGCGGTCAGGTCCGGCGGTCCGGCCGCGGTCGGACACGGCGAGCTTGGGGAAGCGGTCAGGTCCGGCGGTCCGGCCGCGGTCGGGTACGGCGAGCTTGGGGAAGCGGTCGGGTACGGCGCCGGTGCGGCTGGGCGCTTGGGCGAGTCCGCGCGCTCGGTCAGGTCAGGGCATGAGGCGGGGGGCTTGGGCGAGTCCGGGCGCTCGTTCGGGTCAGGGCGTGAAGCGGGGGGCTTGGTCGAGGTAGGGCTGTCGGCGGGTGAGGGGCCGGTGGTCGGGGATGCTTTGGGGCATCCGCATGCTGCCCGGGAGGGTTGTCCGGCGCGGCGGGGTGGGCGGTCCACCGGTTCGCTGTGCGCTCCGGTGCCGTCGGGGAATGCCGTGTCGACCGCCGCGCCCGTACGGACCGTTGAGGGCGGGCCGGCTATCACCGCGCCGCTGACGGGGCGTCAGGCCGTGCCGTTGTCGAGGTCGGGTGAACTTCCGGTCCACCATCTCGTTTTCCGCTGCTGAGAGCTGAGAGCTGCCCCAGGGCCCTCCCCCGGCCCGCGCATCCGACGGAATCCAGCCGTCATCGCTCCACACCCTTCATGGCGCCTGCCGCGCGGTTCGCGCGTGGCGGTGCGGACCCGTACGCGCTCGTGTGCGGCCTCGTGCCCGTGCCCGGCCGTCCTGGTTCGTGCCTGCCGTGTGTGTCCGCGTTCCGGGTCGCCGCATTCCGATTCGCTGGAGGCATCTCATGCGTAGGTTCCGAGTCCGTCGCGGCCGTTCCGTCCAGCCGTCCATATCGTCCCCACAAGACAAGTCGATCCGCCGGGACATGTCGTCCCAGCCTCACGCTGCGCCGCCGCGTGAGGGGCGGGAAGTACGTGAAGCCCGTGCGGCTCGTCCAGGCACTTCGGGGCGCGCCGGTCGTCCGCGGCACGTCCGTGCTGATGTCACCGCCTCGATGGTGGTCTTTCTGGTTGCCGTGCCGCTGTGTGTCGGGGTGGCCGTGGCGTCCGGGGTGCCGGCCGAGTTGGGGCTGGTCACCGGGATCGTCGGCGGGTTGCTCACCGGGTTGCTGCCGGGGAGCAGTCTGCAGGTCAGCGGGCCGGCCGCGGGGCTGACCGTGCTGGTCTACGAGGCCGTGCAGGAGTACGGGCTCGGTGCGCTGGGCGTTCTGGTGCTGAGCGCCGGGGTGCTGCAGCTGGTGATGGGGGCGCTGCGGCTGGGGCGGTGGTTCCGGGCGATCTCCGTCGCGGTCGTGCAGGGGATGCTGGCGGGCATCGGGCTGGTGCTGATCGCCGGGCAGGTCTACGCGCTGGTGGACGCCAAGGCGCCGGGCAACGGGCCGGCGAATCTGGGTGGGCTGCCGGACCTCGCGGTGGACACCATCGGGTCCGACCCGGCGTTGCTGGCGCTGGCGGTCGGGGCGTCGACGCTGGCGGTGCTGGTGCTGTGGCCGAAGTGGCGGCGGGCGGCGCGGGTGCTGCCCGCGCCGCTGGTCGCGGTGGCGCTGGCGACCGTCGCCGTGGCGGTGCTGGATCTGCCGGTGGCGCGGGTCGAGGTGTCGGGGCTGCTGGAAGTGGTCCAGCCGCCGGGCGGGGCGGATGTCGCCCGGCTGGTGGAGGCCGGTGCGGTGGCCGGGGTGCTGGGCACCGTGCTCGCCTTCGCACTGATCGCCTCGGCCGAATCGCTGTTCAGCGCGGCGGCGGTGGACCGGCTGCACGACGGGCCGAAGACCGACTACGACAAGGAGCTGATGGCCCAGGGCGCCGGCAACACGGTGTGCGGCCTGCTCGGCGCGCTGCCCATGACCGCGGTGATCGTACGCAGTGCGGCCAATGTGCAGGCGGGGGCGCGGACCAAGGCGTCGCGGGTGCTGCACGGGGTGTGGCTGCTGGTGTTCGCGGCGGCGTTCCCGGCCGCGCTGGGCATCGTGCCGATCGCGGCACTCGCGGCCGTTCTGGTGCACGCGGGCTGGAAGTTGCTGCCGGTGAAGACGTGGCGGCCGCTGTGGCGGGAGCACCGGGGCGAGGCCGTGGTGCTGGCGGCGACGGCGGTGGCGATCGTGGCCACCAACATGTTCGAGGGGGTGCTGCTCGGGCTGCTGCTGGCCGTCGCCAAGTCGGCGTGGGAGACCTCGCAGGTGCACCTGGAGGTGACCGGTCTGGAGGGCAGCGGGGCGATCCGGGTCCGGGCCGTGGGCCATGCGACGTTCCTGCGGCTGCCGAAGCTGCTCGACCAGTTGGAGGCGCTGCCCCGGGACCGGGAGATCGAGCTGGATCTGTCCGCGCTGCGCCATCTCGACCATGCGTGTGCGGCGGCGCTCGGCAACTGGGAGGAGCAGCGCCGCGGGCCGGACGGGACGGCGCGGCGGACCACACCGTCCGTCGCACCGTAGGGCCGGAGGCCCGTAAGTCGTAAGCGCGGAAGCCCGTAGGGCCGTAGGCCCGTGAGCCGTAAGCGCGGAAGCCCGTAGGGCCGTAGGCCCGTGAGCCGTAAGCGCGGAAGCCCGTAGGCCATAAGCCCAGGACCGGGAGGCCTGCGGGCCTGCGGGCCCCGCGTGCCGCAGACCCAGACCCGTAGGCCCCGGCGGCCGTTATCGCCGGCCGCGGGGCTTACGGCAACGAACGGCCCTTACAACAACAGAGCGGCGTTACGGCGGAAATGACCGTAGGGTCAAAGGGCTGGTGACCGCTGACCCCCGAGGAGTGCTGTGAACCGCCGGCCCCTTCGTCGCTGCGGGGCGACCGCCGCCCTGTCCGTCGCCCTGCTGCTGTCCTCCTGCACCGGTGCCGCCCTGAGCGCCACCGGGACGGCGGGCAGCGGCGGGGTGGGCGACCCGCTCTTCCCGGCGCTCGGGAACGGCGGTTACGACGTCCGGCATTACGGCCTCGACCTGGACTACGACGTCCGGCGGAAGCATCTGGACGCGACGGCGGAGATCACCGCCCGGGCCACCCAGGACCTGCGCTCCTTCAAGCTGGACCTGGAGGGGCTGCGGGTGTCCGCGGTACGCGTCGACGGCAAGGACGCGTCGTTCTCCCGCAAGGGCCACAAGCTCACGGTGCGGCCGCCGGTGGGGATCGCGAAGGGCACGCAGTTCCGGACCACCGTCGAGTACGCGGGCACCCCGCAGGAGCTGAGGGACCCGGACGGGTCGACGGAGGGGTGGGTCAAGACGTCCGACGGGGCGTTCGTGTCGGGGGAGCCGGCCGGGGCGATGACGTGGTTCCCCGGCAACAACCACCCGGAGGACAAGGCCAGCTACGACTTCCGGATCACCGTTCCGCGGCGCTACACGGCCGTCGCCAACGGGGAGCTGCGCTCGGAGAAGGTGTCCAAGGGGAAGGCCACGTTCACCTGGCACAACCCGGAGCCGATGGCCAGCTATCTGGCGACCGCCACCATCGGCACGTTCGAGGTCCACACCTCCCGCACGCCCGGCGGGCTGCCGCTGTACGTCGCGGTGGACCCGGCGGAGGCCGCGGCGAGCCGGGAGCCGCTGGCCCGGCTGCCGGAGATCATCAAGTGGGAGAGCGGACTGTTCGGGAAGTACCCCTTCTCCTCGGCGGGCGCGATCGTCGACCACACCCCGCCGCGGATCGACTGGTACGCCCTGGAGTCCCAGACCAGACCGGTCTACGCCGGGGCGCCGGACACCGTGACCGTCGTGCACGAGATGGCGCACCAGTGGTTCGGTGATTCGGTGACGCCGAAGACCTGGCAGGACACCTGGCTCAACGAGGGCTTCGCGACCTACGTCGAGTGGCTGTGGGAGGAGCACGAGGGCGGCAAGACGCCCCAGCAGCAGTTCGACGCGCTCTACAAGGACGACCCGCACAACGAGCGCTGGGACTTCCCGCCGGGCCGTCCGGGCGCCGCGAAGAACGTCACCGGCACGGCCGTCTACGAGCGCGGCGGGATGCTGCTCCAGCAACTCCGCAGGGCCGTGGGTGACAAGACGTTCTTCCGGATCCTGAAGGAGTGGCCGGCCAAGTACCGCTACTCCAACGCCGATTCGAAGGATTTCATCGCCTTCTGCCAGGCGCGCACGGACGTGGACCTGAAGCCCCTCTTCGACGCGTGGCTGTACGGGAAGGGGAAGCCGGAGCGGGTGTTCTGAGGGCGCCGCTCTGAGGGCGCCGCTCTGAGCGCACCGGTCTGAGTGCACCGGTGTGAGCGCACCGTCGAAGCGGCTCGGCGCGCCTGACTACGTGCGACCCCTTCGTGCGACTCCTTAGTGCGACTCCTACGTGTGACTCCTACGTGCGATTCCTCGTGCGCGCCTCCCCCTAACTGACGTTCGGGATCAGGCGGAACGCGGCCGGGTGGCGGGCCGTGAGGGTGAGGAAGCGGCGGGTGGAGCGTAGGGGGTGGGAGCAGAGGCGGCGGCGCCTTCACTCCTGGTCGGGGACGGCACTCCGGGTCGGGGACGGGCGCCCGGCCGGGATCGCCCCTGGTGGCCCTCCCCTAAGGACGACGCGGCCGGGCCGGGTGTGCCACCGGTGGGCGGAGGGCGACGGTGAGGTCGAGGGCGTACGCCTCCTCGACCGTGCCGTCGGGGAAGACGTCCAGCAGGGCGGCACGTTCGGCCGCCAGGACGGGGGCGGCGGCCGCCGGGCCGAGGGCAGCGAAGTACGAGCGGCTGCCGAGCATGGCGAGGTGGGTGTCGAGGGAGACCCGGCGGGTCCAGTGCAGCACGCGGCATTCCGGGCGCAGGCCCAGACCGAGGCCGCGCAGCAGGTCGGGGGCCTCGGGTGAGATGGGGTGGGCGTGGTAGCCGGGGAGCCGGCGGGCGAGCCTGGCCTCCTGTTCGGCGGCCCAGGCGACGTCCGGATCGGGCACGTTCCACCACAGCGCGAGCGCGCCCCCGGGCCGCAGCACGCGCAGCGCCTCCGGGACGGAGCGCGCCGGGTCGGTCCAGTGCCAGGCCTGGGCGTAGCCGACGAGGTCGAAGCCCGCGTCGGCGGAGAACGGGAGCGTCTCCCCGACGCCGCGGACGAGCCGGACGTCCGGATGGGCGGCGTGCAGTTCGGCGGCCATGGCGGCGCCCGGTTCCACGGCGGTCACCCGCGCGCCGCGCGCCGTGAGCAGGCCGGTCGCGATGCCCGTTCCCGCCCCGACGTCGAGCACCCGCGCCCCGGCCAGCGGCCGTCCGGCCAGTTCCTCGATCGCGGCGAAGAGGGCCGGTGGATAGCCGGGCCGGGCGGACGCGTACTGCCCGGCCACGGCGTCGAAGGCGCGGGCGAGGCTGCCCGGGGGCGGCGGCTGTACGGGCGGGTGCGGGGTGCCGGTCATACGGGCATGCTGCCGCGCGGCCGACCCGCCGCGCCGCCGCTTCACGAAAACCGGCAGCCGAACACCGGCAGTCATGCACGGGCCGCCACCGAACAGGCGCAGCCGCACACAGGCAGCTGCAACCCAGGCAGCCACCATCCGGGGCCGCCGGGCACAGAAAATCAGACCGGGTTCACTTTCAGGCTCGGTCTGGCTATAGTCCTGCCATGGCTGGATTGCGGGAGCGGAAGAAGGCGCAGACGCGGCAGCGGATCGCGGCGGTGGCCTGGCGGTTGTTCGCGGAGCGCGGGTTCGAGGCGGTGACGGTCAACGAGATCGCGGAGGCCGCCGAGGTCGCCAAGGCGACGTTGTTCGCGTACTTCCCGACGAAGGAGTCGCTGGCGCTCCAAGGGGTCGGGGACGACGACCTGGCGGGCATCGTCACCCGGCGGCCGGCCGGGCGGTCGCCGCTGGAGGCGCTCCGGGCCCACTTCCGGGCGTTGGCGGCCGGGCCGATGACCGGGCTCGACCCCGAGGTGCTGGTCTCCCGGATCCGGGTGATCTTCGACAGCCCCGCACTCAGCGCCGCCGCCAACACCCTGCTCTACCAACAGCGGCAGCAGCTCGCCGACGCCCTGAAGGCGGAGGCCGTAGCGGCCGGGGAGGAAGACGGGGAGCGGGACGCCGGG
This sequence comes from Streptomyces sp. NPDC048196, assembly GCF_040652715.1. Classification (NCBI taxonomy): domain Bacteria; kingdom Bacillati; phylum Actinomycetota; class Actinomycetes; order Kitasatosporales; family Streptomycetaceae; genus Streptomyces; species Streptomyces sp. NPDC048196. The sequence goes on from NZ_JBEZMM010000065.1 coordinate 10,024, forward strand.
GGACGGGACGCCGGGAAACGGGACCAGGGGACACGGGACCCCAGGAAACCGGACCCCGGGGAACCGGACGTCGGAGGCCGGGGGGAGATGGTCGCGGTCCTGATGGCGGCTCAGATCAGCGCGTCGCTGGTCACGCTCCAGGAGGCGTTCTTCCGCCGGCTGGCCGACGGCGCCTCGCTGGACGACGCCCGCCAACGGCTCGCCGAGGACGTCGAGTTGGCGTTCTCCCTGCTGGCGGACGGCCTTGAGACGCACACCGCCCACCGAGCCACACCCACCAGAAACTGACCCGAGGGGACACCGAACAGATCATGCGCGCACGGGGAATCAACTACGACACCGGGTTCCTTCCCGGCGAGGACCTTTCGCGGAAGAGCTTCGCCGAGGAGGCCGTCCGCAAGGACATGGCGGTCATCGCCCGGGACCTGCACTGCGACGCGGTGCGGATATCGGGCGGCGATCCGGAGCGGCTGAGCGTGGCCGCCCGCTGCGCGGCGGAGGCCGGACTTGAGGTGTGGTTCGCGCCGTTCCCGGTGGACCTGGGGCCGGCGGAGCTGCGGACGTTCTTCGCGGACTGCGCGGACCGCGCCGAGGCCGTACGGGCCGGCGGGGCCGAGGTGGTCTTCGTCGCCGGCTGCGAGATCAGCGCGTTCTGCTCGGGCTTCATCCCCGGCGAGAAGTACGGCGACCGGCTGGACGCCATGGTGAACGGGGACCGGGACTGGTGGATGTCGCTGGGGCCGGTGCAGGAGCGGCTCAACGGCTTCCTCGCCGAGGTCGCGGAGCTGGTGCGGGGCCGCTTCGGCGGGCGGATCACGTACGCCTCGGGCCCCTGGGAGAAGGTCGACTGGCGGCCGTTCGACCTCGTGGGCGTGGACGCCTACCGGGCGGCGTACAACGCGGGGCGGTTCCGCGAGGAGGTGCGCGAGCACTTCGCGCACGGCAAGCCGGTCGCGGTGACCGAATTCGGCACCTGCGCCTACCGGGGCGCGGGCGAGCGGGGCGGGCTGGCCTGGCAGCCGCCGGCGGGTGCGGTGCCGGACGAGGGCGAGCAGGTGCGCTACTTCGGCGAGTTGCTGGACGTCTTCGAGGAGGAGGGCGTGGACACCGCCCTGTGGTTCACCTTCGCCGCGTTCAACACCCGTAAGGGCGCCGACCTCACGTCGTACGGCGTGGTGACGATGCTCGACGAGGCGCAGTGGGAGCCGCGAGAGGTGTTCGCGGCGATGGCGGCCCGGTACGGGAGGGCCTGAGCGGCGGGGTAGGGGGACGGGCACCCTTAGGGGGAGGGCGAACAGATCCCGTAGGGGGCGGGTGGGCCCCTTGCAGTCCACAACGCCGGTGGGGGGAAGGGTATTCCGGGCGGCGGGCGGGGAGGGGGAAGACCGGGCGGCCGACGGCGAGGGGGCGGCCGGGGAGGGGCTGGCCGCGCGCAGGGGCTTGCCGCGCGCGCAGGGGCTTACCGTGCGCAGGGGCCAACCCCGAGGAGGGGACGTAATCCGAGTAGGGCGTCCTACGAGGGCCCCCGTCACCCCGTCACCCCGTCACCGTTCTCGAGCGGTCATGGCCGACCCTTCCTCGACCGGGCCCGGTCGAGGGACCATGCGCCCAGGCCCACCAGTACGGCCGCCCCGGCCCCGTACACAGGCAGCCACAGGGTCGTGGTGGCTGACAGGCAGTCGGCAACGGCGACATGGCTCTGGGCTGCCTGCGCGTGAGCGAGGGCGGCGGCGTCGCGACCGGCCAGGTGCGCGAGCGAGGCCTCCGCCCGGATGGCCTCGTACCTGCCCAGCGCAGGACACGCGGCGCGCGTGCCCGGCATCGGGAACAGCCACGACCAGCGCTGCAGCATAGGAGCCAGGGTGATCGCCACGCACAGGCCGACGACCAGCGAATACGCCACCAGGTTCCGCAGGTACGCGGCTCCGGGCGCCCGGGTCGGCAGTCGCTGAAAGGAGAAGATCACCGCAAGGAGGGTCACGCCGATGTAGGTGGCGAACCATTGCCAGGACCCCTGCGCGAGTGCGGCCGTGAGCACGGCGGCGAGCGCGATGCCGATGACCCCCGGCTGACCGGGAGTGCCGCGGCTCGCGCCGACCGAGGCCGTTTGCCGGGCTTCTTGAAGGCCGAAGTGATCGCCCATGGTCTCTCCCGCGTGGCTCAGAGGCCCTCAGCATCCGGGCACACCGCGCCCCGGCACGGCGCCATGCCGGGCCGGCCGACAAGCCCCGCCCGGTTGGCGGGGCTTACTGGCAGGCCACAGTTGCAGGAGCAGCAGCAGAACAGGAGCAGCAGGAGCAGCAGGAGCGGCAGGGGCAGCAGGAGCGGCAAGAACCGGACCGGAGAGTCACGTCATTGGCGGCCCCGGGGCCGGCCGCTCCAGCCCCTCAGTGGCGGTTCCTGGGCCGCTTCGGGCTCTTCGGCTTTCGGGCTGCCGGGTTGCCCGTACGGGTGCCGCGGCGGCGTTCGTGGCGTTCGCGGGCCGCGGCGTACTCGGCGCGGTGCAGCCGCTCCCCCGGGGCCTCGACCAGGCTGCGGCAGAAGTACGCCAGCAGCGACCCGATGAAGCCGATGAGCATCAGGCTCTGCCCGGACGTGTCTGCCGCGCCCGCCCCCGGCGCGCCGGGGCGGCGTACGAAGCCGTCCCAGGTGCGGCGGAAGGCCAGCGCGCTGCAGATGGCGAAGCCGGCGACCACCAGGATGCCGACGAACGGGCCGACCGCGGCGATCTCCAGCCCCTGGAACGCGAAGCGCAGCACGACGGCCCCGGCCGCGGCGAGCGCCAGCGAGCCCACCGCGACACCGGCGCGGCGCAGCGCGTAGCCGCCGTCGTGGTGGACCCAGGTGGTGCCGAAGAAACGGATCGGCTCCGGCTGCGGGCCGTCGCTCTCCGGCCCACCGGCGTCCGCACGGCCGGGGGTCGGCGTCTGCTCGTCGCTCATGGCACCGATTATCCCCGCGCCCTCATCCCACGACGCGGAGCCCACGGAGCCCACTCAGCCAAAGCAGCACGCAGCCCCACGACGCTCAGCCCATTCAGGGAGCGCCCCGCGCAGCCCTCACCCCATGCAGCGCGGCGCGACCATGCCGTCGCTGCCGGTGTGGACGTACGTGTCGGAGATGTACTGGCCGGGGCCGATGCTGTCCCAGATGTCCGAGGTGCCGTACGGGCCGCTGACCCGCTCCCCGTGCCGCTGGCAGCGGATCTCGATCCGTGCGCCCTCCGCCAGCCGCCGGACGACCGGGTAGTCGGTGCCGGGGCCCTTGCGGACCTTGACGCGGTAGCCGGGTGCGACCGGAAAGCTGAGCCCCCCGGCTGCGGCGAGCACCTGGCCGTCGTCGACCGGCTCCACGGATTCGGATTCCTGCGTCGTCGTCATGTCCATTCCCCCGTTGACGATTCTCCGGCCGGCGGTGCCGGGCCGGTGGTACCACGCCCAGCAGCGCCGGACGAGTCATGTGACGCCCAGCGATGCCAGGCCGGTTCTGCGACGCCCGGCAATACCGTGACGGGTTATGTGACGCCCACCGATACCGGGCCGGTTCTGCGACGCCCAGCGGCGCCGGACCGGCTAAGTGACGCCCACCGATACCGGGCCGGTTCTGCGACGCCCAGCGGCGCCGGACCGGCTAAGTGACGCCCACCGATACCGGGCCGGTTCTGCGGTGCCCAGCGGTGCCGGGCGGGTTGCGACGCCCAGCAATGCCGGACGAGTTACGTGACGCCCAGCAGTGCCGGGCCGGTTGTGCCACGCGCACGCTAGCAAGCCTCAGCGCTTTCGTACGTGCCATCGACTAGGCTCCGCGCGTCGCACCTGCGACCGATTGGCACGGGGAATGACACGGGGGTGGAACCATGCCAGCGCTGCGCGATTCCGGCATCGGCCCGGAAGCGGAGCGTCCGGAATACGCCGGGAAATACCGGCTGGAAGCGCGGCTCGGGGCCGGCGGTATGGGCGTGGTCCATCTGGCCCGCTCCTCCTCCGGACTGTTGCTCGCGGTCAAGGTCATCCATGCGGAATTCGCCCAGGACCCGGAGTTCCGGGGGCGGTTCCGGCAGGAGGTGGCGGCCGCCCGCCGGGTCAGCGGGGCCTTCACGGCCCCCGTCGTGGACGCCGACCCGGACGCCGGACGCCCCTGGATGGCCACCCTCCACATTCCCGGCCCGACGCTTTCCGATCATGTGAAGCGGAACGGCCCGCTGACCCCCGGCGAGGTGCGCCGGCTGGCCGCCGGACTCGCCGAGGCACTGCGCGACATCCACCGCGCCGGGGTCGTGCACCGCGATCTGAAGCCGGGGAACGTGCTGCTCGCCGCGGACGGGCCGAAAGTCATCGACTTCGGCATCTCGCGCCCGTCCGACAGCGATATGCGCACCGAGACCGGCAAGTTGATCGGTACGCCGCCGTTCATGGCGCCCGAGCAGTTCCAGCGGCCGCGCGAGGTCGGCCCGGCGGCGGACGTCTTCGCGCTGGGCTCGGTGCTGGTGCACGCCTCCACCGGGCGCGGCCCGTTCGACTCGGAGAGCCCGTACATCGTCGCCTACCAGGTGGTGCACGACGACGCCGATCTCGCGGGCGTCCCGCGGGAGTTGGTGCCGCTGATCGAGAGCTGTTTGGCGAAGGACCCGGCGGACCGGCCGACGCCGGACGCCCTGATGGAGCTGCTGCAGACCGACGCACCGGAGGACGACCCGGTGCCGGGCGCGGTGGCCGGTGCGGTGCCGGGCGCGCTGCCGGGCCTGACGGCGGGCGTGCCGCCCGGGGAGTACGGGAAGGCAGGGGAGGACGGGCAGGCCGGGCAGGCCGGGCAGGCCGGGCAGGCCGGGACGCGGGGTGTGCCGCCCTCGGGTGCGCCGTCGCTGTCGCCGCAGTCCCCTGACCCGATACCGGGTCCGAGCCTGAACCCTCCGAACCCGAACCCGGGTCCTGGCCCGGGCCCGAGCGGTCCGGGCCCTAGCGGTCCGGGCCCTAGCGGTCCGGGTCCAAGCGGCCAGGGTCCGAGCGGTCCGGGTCCGCGCATTCCCGAGCAGCGCGGCGGGGCGGTACGGGCCGCGGCCGGCCCCTCGCGGGCGGAGACCACGCACGTACGCGCCGCCGCCCCCCTCCCCACAGCGATACCGGAGGCGCCCGCACCAACGGGAGCAACCGCACCACCAGGCTCACCAGGCTCACCAGTTCCGCCTCGGCCGCCGGAGGGCGCCCACCGGCAGGAAGGCCCGAATCCCGGCCGCCCCCAGCGCCGCGCCCCGCTCACGGCCGTGGCCCTCGCGGTGACCGTAGCGGTCGCGGCCGTCTTCACCGGCATCCGGCTCCTGTCCCCCGTCTCCGGCGAGGACCCCGCTCTCCAGACCCACCCGCCCCGCACCGCCACCGGCGACGCCCGCCCCTGGCGGACCACGCTCACCCCGCGTCCCCGGGGCCACGACGCCGAGATGGCGTACTGCACCGGCGGCTCCGGCGCCGTCTTCTGCGGCCAGTCCGGGCTCCCCGCCGCCCGGCTCGACCCCGACACCGGCCACGTGGCCTGGCGGCGCACCGGCGCCCCCGCCGGCAAACAGGCCACGACCCCGACCGCGCCCGTGCTCTCCGGCGGACTGCTCTACGTCTTCTCCGCCGACGGCAAACGGCTCTCGGCCCTCGACCCCTCCCCCGGCGGCCGGGGCGCCACCCGCTGGAGCAAGGACGTCTCCGGTTACGAGGGCGGCGCCACCGTCATCGGCAACCGCGTGCTGCTGACCGCCTCGGACGGCACGGTCACCGCGCTGGACAGCGCCACCCACCGGCAGCGCTGGCACAAGCGCTTCGCCGGCCACGAACTGCCGCTGTTCACGGCGTTCGCCGGCGCGCCGGGCACCGCGTACGCCGCCGAGCCCACCGCCGACGGCACCCACTCCCAGGTCACCGCCATCGACCCGGCCACCGGCACGGTCCGCTGGGCACGCCGGCTGCCCGGCCTCCTCACCCCGGCCGGACCGGCGGGAACCGGGGGGTCCGACGGGTCCGAGGGGCCCCGGGCGCTGTTCCTCACCGTCACCGACCCCAAGCTGTCGTACCGCACCACCGGCGTCCTCCGGTACGACCCCGCCACCGGCCACACCCGCACGCTGCCGGTGACCGGCTCACCCGACCAGGTCTCCGCCGTCGTGCACGGCGAAACCGTGTATCTGCTGGGCGAGGGCGGTGCGTTGCAGGCCACCGGGGCACACCACTGGTACACCGAGACGTCGGTGAGCCGGGGGTCGGTGCCGGTGGTGAACGGCGGCCGGCTGTTCTTCAGCGCGGCCGACGGCCGGCTGATCGCCGTCGACACCGCCAACGGCGGCGTCCTCGGCCAGACCCGGCCACGGCTGTCCGGCACCCGCAGCAACGGCTACCTGGAGACGGTCCCCGCCCCCTGGACCGACGCCCACCGCGGCCGGATCTATGCGGCGGCCCCCGACGGCACGGTGTTCTCCGCCCCGCTGAAGGACCCGTCCAACTGGTAGGGCCGCACGGTCCGCAACGGCGTGTCGATGAACATCGGCCCGCTCTTGGCGTCATAGGCGTACGGACTCCGGTGCCGCGGCAGCGGCACGCGATGCGGGGACGGCTGCCCAAAGGAGCGCCCGGTCGGACCGTTCACCGCCCCGCCGCTTTCCTCAACGCCGCGATCAGCTTGAACGTCGTCTCCAGATTGCACCGCCCCAACTCGATCAGCGGACGCGGGTGTTGGTAGCTGTACGACACCGGGTCGACGCTCAGCGACGGCAGCACGATCCCGGTCCGCGCCAGCGTCCTCATCAATTCGTCGCACGCCGCTTCCGCCGCCGCGTTCGCCGTGATCCGTTCCGCGGTCATCCTGACCAACCAGCCCTTCTGTCGTTCGCCTGCCCGGAACCCCGGAGGCCGACTACTGTGCGTATTCCAACCGTCACCAGGATGCATGCGGAGAAGGGCGCGAATACCCCTTGCGGGGCGTACTTCGCCGCGCTGAGACGTCCGTTCCACACCTTCCACGGAGGAGGTCGCCATGCCGCCGAGACGAGCGGTCACCGGCCGCAGCCAGGAGCCGCGCCAACGCTTCGTGGAGGAGCTGCGATTACTCCGCTCCCGCAAGGGCGACAGCCTCCGCCAGCTCGGCGAGACGCTGGGCTGGGACTGGTCCCTCTTCGGCAAGATGGAGGGCGGCCAGACCCTCGGCAGCCCCGAGGTCGTCCAGGCCCTGGACCAGCACTACGGGACACCGGGACTGCTGCTGACGCTGTGGGAGTTGGCGGCGGGCGACCCTACGCAGTTCCGCGAGCGGTACCGGCGGTACATGACGCTGGAGGCGGAGGCGGTGAGCTTGTGGCACTTCGGTGTCAGCGTCTTCCCTGGCATGCTGCAGACGGAAGGCTACGCGCGCGAAGTGCTCGCGGTAGGTGGCTCTAAGGGCGACGACCTGACCCGGCAAGTGGAAGCGCGCATAGGGCGCCGCGAGTTGCTGAGGGGCGACGAGGCGCCACCGTTCCGGACGATCCTCTCCGAGGCTGTGTTGCGCGCGTCGTTGCGGGATCCGACGGAATGGCGAAAGCAACTGGAACATCTTGCCGAGGCGGCGGCGGCTCCGAACGTCACGCTCCAGGTGCTGCCTGACATCTCTGGTCCGCATGGCCTCGTGAGCACCGACGTCATGTTCCTCCGCCTCCCCGACGGCCGAACCGTGGCTTACACGGAGAACGCCCATCGTGGTGAACTCATCGAGGAAACCGGGCCGGTTGAGCGATTGCAACGCGCGTACGATGCGGTGCGCGACCTGGCCCTGAGCCCGGCCGAATCGCGGAAGTTCGTCATGCGGATGTTGGAGGAAGTGCCGTGCGAGCCATCGACCTGAGCACCGTCACCTGGCGCAAGTCCAGCTACAGCAACCCCGACGGCGGACAGTGCATCGAGATCGCCGACGACATCCCGACCCTCGTCCCCGTCCGGGACAGCAAGGCCCCGCACGGCCCCGCGCTGGTCTTCCCTGCGGCCGCGTGGGCCTCGTTCGTGGACGCCGTCAAGGGCGGGGAGTTGTCCAACGTCTGACACAGGGACAGCGAAACGTGAAGGAGCCCCCACCCAGGTGGGGGCTCCTTCACGTCCGATGCCGGCGGGCCTCAGCCCAGCAGGCTCACGTCCCGGACCGCGCCCTTGTCCGCGCTGGTGGCCATCGCGGCGTAGGCGCGCAGCGCCGCGGAGACCTTGCGTTCGCGGTTCTTGGGGGCGTAGACGCCGCCGAGGGTCTCGCGGCGGGCCGCCAGCTCCTCTTCACCGACCAGCAGCTCGATCGTGCGGTTCGGGATGTCGATGCGGATCCGGTCGCCGTCCTCGACGAGGGCGATCGTGCCGCCGCCGGCCGCCTCGGGGGAGGCGTGGCCGATGGACAGGCCGGACGTGCCGCCGGAGAAGCGGCCGTCGGTGATCAGCGCGCAGGTCTTCCCCAGGCCCCGGCCCTTCAGGTACGAGGTCGGGTAGAGCATCTCCTGCATGCCGGGGCCGCCCTTGGGGCCCTCGTAGCGGATGACGACCACGTCGCCGTCCTTGACCTGCTTGTTGAGGATCTTCTCGACGGCCTGTTCCTGCGATTCGCAGACCACGGCCGGGCCCTCGAAGGTCCAGATGGACTCGTCGACACCGGCGGTCTTCACGACGCAGCCGTCGACGGCCAGGTTGCCCTTGAGGACGGCGAGGCCGCCGTCCTTGGAGTAGGCGTGCTCGGCCGAGCGGATGCAGCCGCCCTCGGCGTCCTCGTCCAGTGCCTCCCAGCGCTTGGACTGGGAGAAGGCCTCCGCGGACCTCTCACATCCCGGCGCCGCGTGCCACAGCTCGACGGCCTCCGCGGACGGCGAACCGCCGCGCACGTCCCAGGTCTTGAGCCAGTCGGCGAGCGACGGGCTGTGGACGGAGTTCACGTCCTCGTTGAGCAGGCCGGCGCGGTGCAGCTCGCCGAGCAGGGCCGGGATGCCGCCGGCGCGGTGCACGTCCTCCATGTAGTACGTGCGGTCCTTGGCGACGTTGGGAGCCACCTTCGCCAGGCAGGGGACCCGGCGGGAGACGGCGTCGATCGCTTCGAGGCCGAAGGGGACGCCCGCCTCCTGGGCGGCGGCGAGCAGGTGCAGGATCGTGTTGGTCGAGCCGCCCATGGCGATGTCCAGGGCCATGGCGTTCTCGAACGCGTCGAAGGTGGCGATGTTGCGCGGCAGGACCGACTCGTCGCCGCCCTCGTAGTAGCGCGTGGTGAGCTCGACGACCGTACGGCCGGCCTTCTCGTACAGCGCCTTGCGGGCGGTGTGCGTGGCCAGCACCGAGCCGTTGCCCGGCAGGGAGAGGCCGATGGCCTCGGTCAGGCAGTTCATCGAGTTGGCGGTGAACATGCCGGAACAGGAACCGCAGGTCGGGCAGGCGTTCTCCTCGATGCGGAGGATGTCCGCGTCGGAGATCTTGTCGTTCACCGCGTCCGAGATCGCGTCGACCAGGTCGAGGGTGCGGACCGTGCCGTCGACGAGGGTGGCCCGGCCGGACTCCATCGGGCCGCCGGAGACGAAGACGGTCGGGATGTTGAGTCGCAGCGCGGCGTTCAGCATGCCCGGGGTGATCTTGTCGCAGTTGGAGATGCAGATCAGCGCGTCGGCGCAGTGCGCCTCGACCATGTACTCCACGCTGTCCGCGATCAGGTCGCGGGAGGGCAGGGAGTACAGCATGCCGCCGTGGCCCATGGCGATGCCGTCGTCGACGGCGATGGTGTTGAACTCGCGCGGGATACCGCCGGCCGCCTTGACCGCCTCGCTGACGATCCGGCCGACCGGCTGGAGGTGGGTGTGGCCCGGCACGAACTCGGTGAAGGAGTTCGCCACGGCGATGATCGGCTTGCGGCCGATGTCCGAGCCCGCTACGCCCGAGGCGCGCATAAGGGCGCGGGCACCCGCCATGTTGCGGCCGTGGGTAACGGTGCGGGACCTCAGCTCGGGCACGATGGTCACTCCCTCGGGATACGTACGTTCAGCCGTACAGCAGCAGCGGCATACCGCAGCTGATCCCGAGGTTACGCTCTTGATCCAAGATCCGGACACTGACTCCGGGATGTGAGACGGATGACCGGAGTGCGGACGGCGACCGGCCGGCCCCCGCGGCGCGTGCCGGGCGGACCGTTTCTCCCCGTACCGGCAGGAGAACCGGTCAGGACCCCGGCACCCAGGTCGGCGAGGCCAGGTGCAGCCTTGTGAAGGCCAGCGCCTCGGCCAGGTCGGCTTCGCGTTCGGCGGCGGACATCGCCCGGCGGGTGTTGACCTCGACGACCACGTGGCCGGAGAAGTTGTTCGCGGCCAGCCGCTCCAGCACCTCGGCGCAGGGCTGACTGCCGCGGCCCGGGACGAGGTGCTCGTCCTTGGCGGAGCCGTTGCCGTCGGCGAGGTGGACGTGCGCCAGCCGGTCGCCCATCCGCTCCACCATGTCCAGCGCGTCGTTGCGGGCCGTGGCGGTGTGCGACAGGTCGACGGTGAAGTGCCGGTAGTCGTCGTTGGTGGGGTCCCAGTCCGGGGCGTACGCCAGCATCTCGCGGTCGCGGTAGCGCCACGGGTACATGTTCTCGACGGCGAACCGCACGTCCGTCTCGTTCGCCATCCGCCACACCCCGCGGACGAAATCCCGGGCGTAGCTGCGCTGCCAGCGGAACGGCGGGTGGACGACCACGGTGGAGGCGCCGAGCTTCTCGGCGGCGTTGCGGGCGCGCTGGAGCTTGACCCACGGGTCGGTCGACCAGACCCGCTGGGTGATCAGCAGACAGGGCGCGTGCACGGCCAGGACCGGCACGCCGTGGTAGTCGGAGAGCCGGCGCAGCGCCTCTATGTCCTGGCTGACCGGGTCGGTCCACACCATGACCTCGACGCCGTCGTAGCCCAGGCGCGCGGCGATCTCGAAGGCCGTCGCCGTCGACTCCGGATACACCGAGGCCGTGGACAGCGCGACCTTCGCATCCGGGATGCGCACCACAGGCTCTGTCACGAGGGACAGCGTACGGGCCGGAGCTGTGCGCAGGGCGGGAGGTCCGGGCCCCTCGCGTCCGCCGTTGTGGCTTGTGGGGCGGGGGGTACGCAGGTGGCGGGGCCGATCGGCGGCGTGACGAGTCTCACGTGCGTGTCTTCGCCTCCGCCCACGGCCCGGCATGGTCCGGCAACCGCCGCAGCCGCCCTACGCGCCGCCTCTCCGACCCGGCCGCCCCCGAGCGGACTCCCGCCTACGGCAGGTGGCTCAGGCACTACGGCAGGTGCTCAGGCACTACGGGCTGGTCCAGGCACTACGGCAGGTGCTCAGGCACTACGGGCTGGTCCAGGCACTACGGCAGGTGCTCAGGCACTACGGGCTGGCCCAGGCACTACGGCACGCGGCTCGGGCACCACGGGCTGCGGTCCCGGCACTACGGCACGCGGTCCCGGGCACTACGGCAGCCGGACCGGGCACTACGGCAGGTGGTCCAGCCGCCGCAGGATGACCCCCTCGCGGAGCGCCCACGGGCAGATCTCCAGGGTCTCCACCCCGAACAGGTCCATCGCCGCCTCGGCGACCAGCGCCCCGGCCAGCAACTGCCGCGCCCGGCCCTCGGACACCCCGGGCAGCTCGGACCGCTCCCGCGCGGACATCCCGGCCAGCTTCGGCACCCACTCCTCCAGCTTCTTGTGGGTCAGCTCGCGCTGGACGTAGAGGCCCTCGGCGGAGCGGGCGGCACCGGCGATCCGGGCCAACTGCCGGAACGTCTTGGACGTGCCGACGATCTGGTCGGGGGTGCCGTAGCGGCTGAACTCGCTCACCACCCGGGCGATCTCGGCCCGCACCCGGCGGCGCAGCGTGCGGACGTCCTCGGGATCGGGCGGGTCCCCGGGCAGCCCGGCCGCGGTCAGCCGGCCGGCGCCCAGCGGCAGCGACACCGCCACGTCCGGGTCCTCGTCGAGGCCGTAGGCGATCTCCAGCGAACCGCCGCCGATGTCGAGGACCAGCAGCCGGCCCGCGGACCAGCCCAGCCACCGGCGGGCGGCGAGGAACGTGAGCCGCGCCTCGTCCTCACCGGAGAGCACCTGCAGCTCCACCTCGGTCTCCTCGGCGACCCGGCGCAGCACGTCCTCCCCGTTCGACGCCTCCCGCACCGCGGACGTCGCGAACGGCAGCACGCTCTCCACACCCTTGTCCTCGGCCACCTGCAGCGCCTCCCGGACGGTGGCCACCAGCCGTTCCACCCCGGCGTCGCTTATCGCGCCGTCGTCGAGGAGCTCGGCCAGCCGCAGTTCCGCCTTGTGCGAGTAGGCGGGCAACGGCCGCGCGCCGGGGTGTGCGTCCACCACCAGCAGATGGACCGTATTCGAACCCACATCGAGGACACCGAGTCTCATACGGGGAAACCTACTGCGACGCCCGGCAGGGCTCGTCGGCGCGGTGGGCCCCCGGCCCCTCCGGGTGCCGCGGAACGCGCCGTACGCTGGACCCGTGGCAAAGACGAAAAAGGCGAAGCACGAAAAAGCGTCGAAGAAGGAAGAAAAGCGGCGCGCCCAGGCGGCCGAGGGGAACCAGCCCCCGGCCGACGAGGTCGGACTCGACTTCGCCCGCGCCTGGGTCACCTTCCCCGACCCGGCCGACGACGAACAGATCTTCCGCTGCGACCTGACCTGGCTGACGTCCCGCTGGACCTGCATCTTCGGCAGCGGCTGCCAGGGCATCCAGGCCGGCCGGGCCGACGACGGGTGCTGCACGCTCGGCGCGCACTTCTCGGACGACGACGACGAGAAGCGGGTCGCCGAGCACGTGGCGCGGCTCACGCCCGACCTGTGGCAGTTCCACGACGTGGGCACCGACAGCGGCTGGGTCGAGGTCGACGACGACGGCGAACGGCAGACCCGCCGCTGGCAGGGCTCCTGCATCTTCCAGAACCGCCCCGGCTTCCAGGGCGGCGCCGGCTGCTCGCTGCACATCCTCGCGCTGCGTGAGGGCCGCGAACCGCTGGAGACCAAGCCCGACGTCTGCTGGCAGCTGCCGGTCCGGCGCACCTTCGACTGGATCGACCGGCCCGACGACACCCAGGTGCTGCAGGTCACCATCGGCGAGTACGACCGGCGCGGCTGGGGCCCCGGCGGCCACGACCTGCACTGGTGGTGCACCTCCGCGACCTCGGCGCACGGCGCGGGCGAACCGGTCTACGTCTCGTACAAGCCGGAACTGACCGAGCTGATGGGCAAGAAGGGCTACGCCAAGCTCGCCGAGCTGTGCGAACAGCGGCTGGCCGCGCAGCTGCCGATGGCCCCGCACCCGGCGGACCCCCGGCCGTAGACCCACCGGAACCAGCGCCGTACCCCGCCCGGCCCCGCCCGGCCCGCTGCTCAGCGGGCCGGGCGCGTCGTGTTCGACGGGGTGTCCGACGGCTTGAAGGGCGTCGGCCCGGAGGTCGCCGTGGGGCCGCTCGGCGACGCGGTCGGCGACGGGTCCGAGGGGCCGGGCGTCGGGCTCGTCCGCGACGGGGACGGCGCCGGAGCCGTGGGGGTGGGGTCCGTGGGCGCCGGCGTGTGCGGGGGACGCGACGGCGACGGACCGGCCGGCGACGGGCCCTGCGGTCCGGTCGCCGGACCGCCGTAGCCCTCCAGCGTGACCGCGGTGCCGCCCGGGTGAATGGCGATCCGGGTCCGCCAGCGGCCCGCCGGCTCCCGGTCGTGGTCGACGTAGACCGTGACCGTCGTGGACTGCCCGGGGTGCAGATAGCCCGCCGTCTGGCTCATCTGCAGCCATGCCGCGCCCGGCGTCGCCGTCCAGTGCACCGGCTCGCCGCCGGACGCACTGATCGTGATCGCCGTCGTGCCGCCGCTGGGCTGCGCGGCGACCGTCAGCCGCCCCGGACCCGTCGCCGTACGGTCCGCCTCGCCCGGCCGCAGCGGGGTGCCGTCCGCGCCGATCACCGCGACCGACACGTCCGGCGTCCGGCCGTCGCTCCGGGTGGTCGGCGACGGCGTGGTCCTGGCGTTCCCGGCGTTCTCGTACCCGCCGTCGAGGCGCGCCCCGGCGTCGGTGTCGTTCGCCGTCACCGAGGGCATGCCGTCCGCCGCGGTCTCCCCCGTGGCGGGCGCCCCGCGGTAGGCCGCCCACAGGGCCAGCACCGGCGCCGCGATGACCGTGGCGACCACCGTCGTGGTCAGGGCCCGGGCGCGCAGCCTGCGCCGCCGGGCCGAGCGGTCCGGCGGCGGGCCCGCCGGGAAACCGTTGCGGTCGTAGCGAGGAGAACCGTTTGCCCCACCCGGCCGGCCGCGGCGTCCGGCCGCGGCGGAGCCGTCGGCCCGGCCCGTACGGGACCGCCGGGCCGCCGCCAGCGCCCCCAGAACCGCCTCCTGCGGCGCGGCGACCAGCGGCAGCGAACCCCGGGCCGCCGGCGCGGTGCCCGGCCACGGCCCCGGCGCGGTGGCCCGCTCCGCGGTCCGCCGGCAGGTCGCGCAGTCGTCGACGTGCCGCACCAGCTCCCGGCTCAGCGCCGCCCCCAGCAGCACCTGACTGTCCCCCGCCAGCTGCGCCACCTCCTTGCACCGGCCGGACTCGACGACGGCCAGCGCCGCCCGGGTCCGCTCGACCTCGCAGGAGGCGGTGGCGAGCAGCGCGCGGGTGGCGATCGGGTCGGCGCCGAGCACCGCGGCGACCTCGTCGGCGGAGAGCCGGTGCCGCACCGACAGCTCCAGCGCCTCCCGCTGCCCGGGAGAGGTGCCCGCGGCCTCCGGCCAGGCCAGCACGGCCAGCTCCCGCTGCCGCCGCTCGCCCTCGCGGGGCGACACGGGACCGGAGCCGGTGGCGGTGGCGGGGCCGGTGGCGAGGCCGGTGGAGGCGGAGGCGGGGGTGACGGTTCCGGAGCGGGAGCCGGAGCCGGAGCGGGAGCCGGAGCCGATGCCCGTGCCCGTCCGCTCGGCGAGCCGCCGCAGACATGCCCAGCGGGCCAGCGCGTACAGCCAGGCGCGGTGCAGCGCCGGGTCGGCCGGGCGGCGGTGGTGGTGCCGCTCGGCGAGCGCCAGCATCTCGCCGAGCACCGCGGTCGCCGCGTCGTGCTCGCACAGCACCGACAGGCAGTAGGTGAACAGGCCGTCCAGATACGGCTGATAGCCGTCACCGGGCTCCTCCGGGGCACCCGGGGCGGGCGGCTGGAGGGGCCGGGAGGACGGCTGGGCGGACTGCGGACGGCTCCGGCGCCGGTCGTCGCCGCGCGACCGGTGTACGCCGGTGGAGTGCGTGGGGTGCTCGGGCCTGCTGCTCATCACCCCGGCGACGGTAGGCGGATGATGCAGCCGGACTTACTCTCCCGGACCACTTTTAACCCTTACGGGTGACCATCTCCCTCAAAAGGGGACACGAACCGGCCGCGGCACACAAAGCGCACGCGGCGTGCGCCACCCGGTCGGAGCAACGAGGCAGCGGGAGGCGAGACGGGCGACGGCCCCGGGGGGGCGGGAAGCGAGACGGCGACGGCCCCGGGGGGCGAGCCCCGGCGGCAGGCGCGGCACTGTCAGACCCCGCCGCTACGGTGATCCCCATGGCAACTCGTAAAGCGCCGGGCAAGGACCGCCCCTCGTACCGCTGCACCGAATGCGGCTGGACCACCGCCAAGTGGCTCGGCCGCTGCCCGGAATGCCAGGCGTGGGGCACGGTCGAGGAGTTCGGCGGCACCCCCGCCGTCCGCACCACCGCGCCCGGCCGGGTCACCACCGCCGCCCTGCCCATCGGCCAGGTCGACGGCAAGCAGGCCACCGCCCGCTCCACCGGCGTCGACGAGCTCGACCGCGTCCTCGGCGGCGGCCTGGTCCCCGGCGCCGTGGTCCTCCTCGCCGGCGAGCCCGGCGTCGGCAAATCCACCCTCCTGCTGGACGCCGCCGCCAAGTCCGCCTCCGCCGACCACCCCACCCTCTACGTCACCGGCGAGGAATCCGCGAGCCAGGTCCGGCTCCGCGCCGACCGCATCGGCGCCCTCGACGACCACCTCTACCTCGCCGCCGAGACCGACCTCTCCGCCGTCCTCGGCCACCTCGACACCGTCAAGCCGTCCCTGCTGATCCTGGACTCCGTCCAGACCGTCGCCTCCCCCGAGATCGACGGCGCCCCCGGCGGCATGGCCCAGGTCCGCGAGGTCGCCGGCGCCCTCATCCGCGCCTCCAAGCAACGCGGCATGTCCACCCTCCTCGTGGGCCACGTCACCAAGGACGGCGCCATCGCCGGCCCCCGCCTCCTGGAGCACCTCGTCGACGTCGTCCTCCACTTCGAAGGCGACCGGCACGCCCGCCTCCGCCTCGTCCGCGGCGTCAAGAACCGCTACGGCACCACCGACGAGGTCGGCTGCTTCGAACTCCACGACGAGGGCATCACCGGGCTCGCCGACCCCTCCGGCCTCTTCCTCACCCGCCGCGACGAACCGGTCCCCGGCACCTGCCTGACGGTGACCCTGGAGGGCCGCCGCCCCCTGGTGGCGGAGGTCCAGGCGCTCACCGTCGACTCCCAGATCCCCTCACCGCGGCGCACCACCTCCGGCCTGGAGACCTCCCGCGTCTCGATGATGCTCGCCGTCCTCGAACAACGCGGCCGGATCAGCGCCCTCGGCAAACGCGACATCTACAGCGCCACCGTCGGCGGCGTGAAGCTCACCGAACCCGCCGCCGACCTCGCCGTCGCCCTCGCCCTCGCCAGCGCCGCCAGCGACACCCCGCTGCCCAAGAACCTCGTCGCCATCGGCGAGGTCGGCCTCGCCGGCGAGGTCAGACGCGTCACCGGCGTCCAGCGCAGGCTCTCCGAAGCCGCCCGGCTCGGCTTCACCCACGCCCTCGTCCCCACCGACCCCGGCAAGATCCCCGACGGTATGCGGGTGATGGAGGTCGCCGACGTCGGACAGGCGCTCTCCGTCCTGCCCAAGCGCGTACGCCGGGAGGCCCCACAGGAGGAGGGTGTGCGCCGGTAGACTTTGCCCTGGTCTCGCCCGTCACCGCAGAATTGCCTGTCGGCCACGTACGCTCCGCTGGTACGTCAACCACAGGCTGATGCATCAACCACAGCAAGGGCCGGGCGGCCCGCGGACCGACAGACCGTGCGACGGAGGAGTGCAGTGGCAGCCAACGACCGGGCATCGACTCCCGGCAGGTCCGGCGGGGGATCCGGCACCGAGAGCCTGATGCGCGCCTCGCTGAGCGCCGTCGCCCCCGGCACGGCCCTGCGCGACGGCCTGGAGCGCATCCTCCGCGGCAACACGGGCGGCCTGATCGTCCTCGGCTTCGACAAGACCGTCGAGACCATGTGCACCGGCGGCTTCGTCCTCGACGTCGAATTCACCGCCACCCGCCTCCGCGAGCTGTGCAAACTCGACGGCGCACTGGTCCTCGACAAGGACATCACCAAGATCCTCCGGGCCGGCGTCCAGCTCGTCCCCGACGCCTCCATCCCCACCGAGGAGACCGGCACCCGCCACCGCACCGCCCAGCGCGTCTCCATCCAGGCCGGCTTCCCCGTCGTCTCCGTCAGCCAGTCCATGCGGCTGATCGCGCTCTACGTCGACGGCGAGCGCCGCGTCCTGGAGGAATCCGCGGCCATCCTCTCCCGCGCCAACCAGGCCCTGGCCACCCTGGAGCGCTACAAGCTCCGCCTCGACGAGGTCGCCGGCACCCTCTCCGCCCTGGAGATCGAGGACCTGGTGACCGTACGGGACGTGACCGCCGTCGCCCAGCGGCTGGAAATGGTCCGCCGCATCGCCACCGAGATCGCCGAATACGTCGTCGAACTCGGCACCGACGGCCGGCTGCTCGCCCTCCAGCTCGAAGAGCTCATCGCCGGCGTCGAACCGGAACGCGAACTGGTCGTCCGCGACTACGTCCCCGAGCCCACCGCCAAGCGCGCCCGCACCGTCTCCGAGGCGCTCGCCGAACTCGACTCCCTCACCCACGCCGAACTCCTCGAACTCCCCAACGTGGCCCGCGCACTGGGCTACAGCGGCGCCCCCGAGACCCTCGACTCCGCCGTCTCCCCCCGCGGCTTCCGCCTCCTGGCGAAGGTCCCGCGCCTCCCCGGCACCGTCATCGACCGCCTCGTCGACCACTTCGGCGGCCTGCAGAAACTCCTCGCCGCCAGCGTCGACGACCTCCAGACCGTCGACGGCGTCGGCGAAGCCCGCGCCCGCTCCGTCCGCGAGGGCCTCTCCCGCCTGGCGGAATCCTCGATCTTGGAGCGGTACGTGTAGGTGGGGTGCGTAGGTGGGGCGTGTGTGTGGGGGGGTGGGGGTGACCCGCTGGCGGGAATAACCCGCTGTGCTCTTGGCGTTGTGGCCTCGCAGGGGGCCCGCGCATCCCCTACGGGATCTGTTCGACTGCCCCCTAAGGGCCCCCGCAGCCCCCTTCCCCCACTCCCCGCCCCCGCCCCCGCCCGACGTCCCTCGGGGCCTACCGCAGCGCCGCCGCCTCCTTCGCCGCCGCCAACCCCACCGCCGGCCGGTCCGGACGCTGCGGCGCCACCCCGCCGATGCTCCGCAACCACGCCCACGTATCGGCCACCGTCTCGGCAATCGGCCGGCACCGCAGCCCCGTCGCCAGCGCCCGGGACACATCCGCCCCGTACATCGCATCCTGCAACTCACCCGGCGCCAGCCACACCGGCAACTCGGTCCACGGCTCCACACCGGCCGCGAGTACGTCCTCCGGCGCCGTCCAGCGCAGCTCCGCGTCCGAGCCGGTGACCTTCACACAGCTCTCCAGCAACTCCCCCATGGTGGCGTGCCCGACCTCGCTCACCAGGTTGTACGCCCCGCCGAGCCCGGCCTCCAGCGCGTCGAGCGTCCACTCCGCGAGATCACGCACATCGATGTACTGCAGCGCCATCTCCCGCGGCCCCGGCGCGAGCACCGGCCCACCACGGGCGATCCGGCCCAGCCACCACGGCAGCCGCCCGATGTTCTCGTACGGCCCGAGGATCAGCCCGGCCCGCACCAGCAGCGCCCGCTCCCCGAACGCCTCCAGGGCCGCCAACTCCCCGCCCCGCTTGGCCACCGCGTAGTCCTCGGCGTCCGTGGCGTCCGCGGACCCCGTCACCAGCGGCCCGTCCTCGTCCAGCCCGTACGCCGCCGGGTACGCGTACACCGACCGGCTGGACACGTACGCATACCTGCCGACCCGCCCGGCCAGCAACCGCGCCGCGTCCCGCACCGCCGAGGGCGCACCGCTCCAGGTGTCCACGACGGCGTCCCATTCCCCGGCCCGCAACGCCGCGAGGCCCTCCGGGCCCGCCTCCCCCCGTTCACCGTGCAGGACCGCCGCGCCCTCCGGCGCCGCGTGCCGCCCCCGGTGGAAGACCGTCACCTGCCAACCCCGCGCCAGCGCCGCCTCGGTGACCGCCCGCCCCACGAACTCCGTACCGCCCAGCATCAGTAGCTTCATACCGCCGACTGTGCCGGACCGCGCCGACCCGAACCAGCACCGCACGCCGTCAGCGGAATCCCTACCAGCGGAATTACCGGAGCTCCCGCTTCCGAACCGCGGACGGCTCACGCCCAACGGTGTGCGGTGTGCGGCGAACGGCCAACGGCGAACGGCGAACGGGGACCGCGCACACCCAACGCTCGACCCGCGGCCCGACGTTCCACTCCCGACGCCCGACGCCGACGTTGGCCGACACCCAACGCCCTACGTTGGCCGACACCAGACGATGGCCCACGCCCGACGCTTACGTTGGCCGACACCCGACGAGGGCCCACGCCCTGACGAGGGCCGACGCCCGACAGTGGACGAGGGACGCTAAGAACGACGGAGGCGACGAAGGCTCAGTCTTCTGCCAGGACGAACGACGTACGGACGGACTTCAGTCCCGGCACCTTGGCCTCGATCCGGTACTTGCCGGCCGGCACCGTGGCCGAACTGGGCGTCGCGCACTGCGGTCCGCTCGCCCGACGGTCCCACTCGACGGTGCGCTTCACGGAGCCGTTGGCCGGCACCTGCAACAGCGCCGGCGCGGTGCCCGAGGGGCAGTCGTTCGAGGCCCACACCCGGTCGTCACCCGCGGCGTCGCTGATCGTGAGCACCGCCGCCTTCCGCCCGAGGTCCACCTTGCAGGCCGCGTCAGCCGTGTTCTTGACGGTCAGCTCGAACTGCGGCTTCTTGCCCGGCGCGTACGAGCCCTTCACGCTCCGCAGCGCCAACTCAACGTCAGGATCAGTGCAGTTGGGCAACGAAGAACTGGCCGGAACACCCTTCCCGGACCCCTGCCCGATCGGCCCGCCGGCACCCGCGCCACCGCCCGACGCCCCGCCCCCGGAACCACCGCCGGCCCCGCCGTCCTCACCGCCGGCGCCGCTCCCGACGCCCGAGGAGCCCGTACCACCGCCGGAACCGGAGTCATCCCCTGACTCCCCTCCGGACCCCGACTCACCGCGCCCGCCCGGCTTTTGGCTGATCGCCGGGCCCGCGGACGAGGGTCCGGGCGTGATCGACGTCGCGGGCCCCTTGCCGTGCGCACCGCCCTTACCCTCGTCGCCGCTGTTGTCGCCGCCGCCCAAGTTGAGGGCCCACACGACCAGTAGGGCGAGCAGTACGACGATGGCCAGCGCAATGGCCCTCCGCCGCCAGTAGATGGAGGAGGGAAGCGGCCCGATCGGATTGCGCAGTGATCCCACGCGGAAACTCTACGAGAGATCAGCAGCCGCACCGGCCACTACCCGCCGCATGAGACTGCAACTTTTCCCATGATCAGCCTGGCCCTCACTGCCCACACCCGCCCAACCCCCCACACACACCCCTTCCACCCCACCAACCCCACACATCCACCACCCCCCACGCACCACCGCCCAACCCCACACCCCCACCGCCCTCATGCACCACCACCCACACCCACCCCTCGCCCCACGACCAACCCACCACTCCCGCGGTGCGGGCAGCGCCCCCACAGCCGCGGGCCACATCCCCCGGGCCACAGGGCGCCGGCATCCCCTGAACCACCGCGCAGGCAGCATCCCCGGGCCACCGCGCAGGCAGCGTCCCCGGGCCACCGCGCAGGCAGCGTCCCCGGCGGCACCCAGCGCCTACGCCCTCTCCGGACGCGGCCACTCCACCTTGTGGCCGAAGCCCTGGCCGTTGTCGATCAGCCGCAGCCAGTCAGGGCGTAGTTCCCAGAGGGTGGTGCGTTCCAACGCGGCCCGAAGCCGCTCGTCCGCCTCGACGAAGGGGAAGCGTTGGGTATAGGCCCGCCAGCCGACGGCCCGCTCGGCGCCCGACAGGGCCCGGCAGCGCCCCCTCCCCTGAATCCCCGTCAGCGCGCTCCACTCCTGGCCGTCGCGCTGCACCGTGAAGGCGACCCGTGCCCCTTGGTCGGCCAGAGCCCGTCCGTGGCGCGTCGTGGTCGCCGTGACGAAGTACAGCACCGGCCCGCCGACCGCTCCTGCCGCACCTGCCGCGGCGGCGGGAGCGGGAGCGGCGGCAGTGTCGGTGGCGTACAGGACCGCGCAGGCCTGGGGGCCGTCCTCGTCCACGTACGCCAGGGTGATCGTCGTGTGGGCGGCCAGTGCCTGCTGGATCGCATGCGGGCAGGGCGGGGAGCTCCCGGCTGCCGCGCCACCCTGCACCGACTCGCCACCTTGCACCGAGTCGCCGACACGCCCTGACTCACCGCCGCGCACGGACCGGTCGCCACGCGCGGGCCGGTCGCCACGTACGGGTCCCCCACCACGAACGGGCTCCCCGCCGCGCGCAGGATCACTGTCGCGCATGCGCAAGGGCTCGTCTGCTCTGTCGTCCGGCTTCGCCGTACGTCTACCGCTCACTTCTGGCGTCTCGGGCATCTGCCTGTCGCCGTCGTTCGTCTTCGCCATGTCCGTATCCCGGCCTTGTGCCCTATACCCGCGCCCCGCGCCTTGCGACCCGCGCGTTGCACCTTGCGCTTCCTGCGCCCCGCGCATTTTCCTGCGGCCCTCGGCTGGCTCCGAGCCGACCTCTGGCTGGACCCGCCCAGCCGCCCGTGCGCCCAGCCGACCGTGCCCTGCCACGTCCCTGGCCTTGCCCGACCCTGCCCCGCCCTGCCTCGCCCCGCCTTATCCACCTCCCCCGCCTACCCACCCTGCCTGCCTCCCGTCCCTGCCTTGTTCTGCCTTGTCGCCTCCTTCTTGTTCCGGCAACGATTACGGAGAGTAATCAGTTCCCTCGGAGTGTAATGAGTTTTGGTAGGGCTTGCGGAGTCGGTCTTGAGGGGGTGGCGTACCGGCGGTAGCGGCCAAGCGTGCGCATGTGGTCGTCCTGCGAGTGGGTGGGCGTGCGGCGGGGCGCGGCCGGTGCGTTTCCTGGGGGCGTACGGACGTGCCAGGATCGTCGGTGCCATGACTTCGACGCCTGTCACCTCATCTGCCACGTCCGACGCCGCCGAGACCGCTTCCGCCGCCGTTCCGGCCGCGGAGGCCGCAGACGGGACCGCGCTGCACGGGCCGGTCACCGACTGGTTCGACGAGCATGCCCGCGATCTGCCCTGGCGCCGCCCCGAGGCGGGCGCCTGGGGTGTGATGGTGAGCGAGTTCATGCTCCAGCAGACGCCGGTCAGCAGAGTGCTGCCGGTGTACGAGCAGTGGCTGGCCCGCTGGCCGCGCCCCGCCGACCTGGCCGCCGAGGCGCCGGGCGAAGCGGTCCGCGCCTGGGGCCGGCTCGGTTATCCGCGGCGTGCGCTGCGGTTGCACGCCGCCGCGTCCGCCATACAGGAGCGGCACGGCGGTGACGTGCCGCGCGAGCACGCCCAGTTGCTGGCGCTGCCCGGCGTCGGCGAGTACACCGCCGCGGCGGTCGCCTCGTTCGCGTACGGGCAGCGGCACGCGGTGCTGGACACGAACGTGCGGCGGGTGTTCGCGCGCGCGGTGGCCGGCCGGCAGTTCCCGCCGAACGCCACCACCGCCGCCGAGCGCAAGCTCGCCCGCCAACTGCTGCCCGAGGACGAGGGGCTGGCGGCGCGCTGGGCGGCGGCCACGATGGAGCTGGGTGCGCTGTTGTGTACGGCGCGCACGCCGGAGTGCCACCGTTGCCCGATCGCCTCGCGGTGCGCGTGGCGGCTGGCCGGCTCCCCGGCGCACGACGGTCCGCCGCGGCGCACCCAGACGTACGCCGGTACCGACCGGCAGGTGCGCGGGAAGCTGCTCGCGGTGCTGCGGGAGGCGGTGGCGCCGGTTCCGCAGCAGGTGCTGGACGCGGTGTGGGACGAGCCGGTGCAGCGCGCCCGGGCGCTGGACGGGTTGGTCTCGGACGGCCTGGTGGAGCCGGTGGGCGGTGGCCGCTACCGGTTGCCGCTGTCGTAGGCGGGAGCTCCAGCGGCGGGAGCTCCGGCTCGATCGCCGTGGTCGGCCCAGTTACCGGTGCCGGTTCACCCGCGAGTGATCACCTTCGCCCGCGCGTGATCGCTTTCGCCCGTGCGCGATCGCTCTCGTGGGTACACCTGCGTAACCGCCGCCCGCGGGCGGGCCCGCACCCCTGGACGTAACCGCCGCCCACACCCCGACAACCGATCCCCCAAACCCTCAGGGGCGGCTGCACCTGCAGCCGCCCCTGACCGTCTTTCATGACCGAAAAGGGTTGGCAATCGGCTGGATGGTGATTCTTCGGTCGGGCGGCGGCGCGGTAACCCCGGTAGCAGGGACGCATGCGCCGCGACGAGTAGACGAGTAGCCGAGACGGGTTCCATGACGGCTGCCCGGCAGGCGCCATGACGAATGCCGTAAGCCTCATGGGCCTTTCGGTGGGGGTGTTGTCCGTCCGGAGTATGACGGGGCGGGGGTCGCCGTCCCCCCGAGGTATGACCCCCGGCGGGCTGTTACACAACCGAGGGTTTTCCGTGCACTCGCTGTGGGGCCCACGCACATTACGTCGCAACACCCCCTCCGTAGCGTCTTCCACGTGCTGGAGATGACCGCCAGCGCAGTCAACGTGGGGAATCGCAAGCGGATCGGAGGCGTCGGGATGGCGACCAGCGGCGGCAAGGTACTGGACTTCGAAGAGTACGTGCGGACGCGGCAGGAGGCCCTGCTGCGCAGCGCCCGGCGTCTGGTGCCCGATCCGGTCGACGCCCAGGACCTGCTGCAGACGGCGCTGGTGCGTACGTACGGCCGCTGGGACGGGATCGCGGACAAGTCGCTGGCCGACGCCTACCTCCGCCGCGTCATGATCAACACCCGTACGGAGTGGTGGCGGGCCCGCAAGCTGGAGGAGGTGCCCACCGAGCAGCTGCCGGACGCGAGCGTGGACGACGGCACCGAGCAGCGCGCGGACCGGGCGCTGCTGATGGACATCCTCGGGGTGCTGGCTCCCAAGCAGCGCAGCGTGGTCGTGCTGCGGCACTGGGAGCAGATGAGCACGGAGGAGACGGCTGCCGCGCTCGGGATGTCCACGGGCACGGTCAAGAGCACGCTGCACCGTGCGCTGGCGCGGCTGCGTCAGGAACTGCAGGCCCGCGACATCGACGCGCGGATGCTGGAGCGCGGCGAGCAGGAGCGGGCGCGCCAGGACCAGGAGCGGTGCGCGGCCTGACGTGCGGGGAGCGGCTCCCCGGGCACGCGCGTGACAAATGTGTGAAAACGGTCACGTGGTCCGGAGTCGTACGGTTCACAGGTCGAGGCGTCACAATCGCATCAGGGAACACCCCGGGGCACCCGGAACACCGCGGAACCCCCGGGAACACCTCGGAACACCTCAGGAACGGCTTCGCCGGACGGCAGCGCGCCGCTCGGCGGACGGCATTCCGTAGCGATGACGGCTTTCACTCAGCAACGAGGACCGCGAGGACCACGACCACCACGCAGACCGACGACTATCGTCACTTCAGAGCCCTCAGAGCCTCCAGGCACTTCAGTCACTCGGCCTTCAGGCACTTCAGTCACTCACGAACAGCAGCGGGATCGGCGGCTGTGCGAGCAGCACGGTGAGCAGGAGCGGATTGTCCAGGAACAGGTTGACCAGGATCGGGTTGACCAGAGGCGGCGCGGCCACGGCGGGGGTGGCCGCCGTCGGCCTTTTGCTGGCCGGGTGCAATCCGGGGGGCGAGGGTGTGCGCAGTGAGGGGTCGGCGAGCAGCACCCCGGCACCCAAGGGGGCGGCGAGCAGCATGCCGAGTCCGACGTCGTCGGCCGGGTACAAGAAGGTCGACGCGGTCCGGCTGATGCGGGACGATCCGAAGGTCGGCGCGGATGTGAAGAAGTCGCTGTACAAGCCGTGCGCCGCCGACGAGTATCCGGTGGAGGTGACCTATGCGTCGCTGACCGGCGGTTCGTCGCCCGATGTCATCGTCAACGTCATGACCTGCGCGGATTCGGTGGGGATCGGGTCCTACGTGTACCGCAGGGACAGCGGGGCGAAGGACGGGTATGACAACGTGTATGCCAATGAGCAGCCGTCGGTCTCGGCCGCGGTCAACAAGGGTCAGCTGGAGATCTCGAAGCAGACCTACGCGGCCGGCGACCAGGTGTGCTGTCCGTCCGGTGAGGACGTGACGACGTACCGCTGGGCGGGCGGCCGCTTCCGCCAGGACGACGAGTACCACACCGACTACAGCAAGACCACCGTCGACAGCATCCCGGCGCCGGACGACAGCGGCGCGGGACCGGAG
The DNA here is from genome assembly GCF_040652715.1 of Streptomyces sp. NPDC048196. Lineage (NCBI taxonomy): Bacteria > Bacillati > Actinomycetota > Actinomycetes > Kitasatosporales > Streptomycetaceae > Streptomyces > Streptomyces sp. NPDC048196. The sequence goes on from NZ_JBEZMM010000065.1 coordinate 35,622, forward strand.
GGTTGAGACAACCGCATGGCCGACACCCATGTGCTTTTCGTCGAGGACGACGACGTGATCCGTGAGGCGACGCAGCTCGCGCTGGAGCGGGACGGATTCGTGGTCACCGCGATGCCGGACGGGCTCGCGGGGCTGGAGGCGTTCCGTGCGAACCGTCCTGACATCGCGCTGCTCGACGTGATGGTGCCGGGGCTGGACGGGGTGAGTCTGTGCCGGCGGATCCGTGACGAGTCGACGGTTCCGGTGATCATGCTGTCGGCGCGGGCCGACTCGATCGATGTGGTGCTGGGCCTGGAGGCGGGCGCGGACGACTACGTCACCAAGCCGTTCGACGGGGCGGTGCTGGTGGCGCGGATCCGTGCGGTGCTGCGCCGTTTCGGCCATGCCAGTGGCCCGGACGGTGCCAAGCCGGCCGCGGCGGCGGACGCCGGCCCGGACGAGGCGGTGCTGCGCTTCGGTGATCTGGAGGTCGACACCGAGGGCATGGAGGTCCGCAAGGGCGGCGAGAACGTGGCGCTGACGCCGACCGAGATGCGGCTGCTGCTGGAGTTCTCCAACGCGCCGGGTACGGTCCTCTCGCGCGACCGGCTGCTGGAGCGGGTGTGGGACTACGGCTGGGGCGGTGACACCCGGGTCGTGGACGTCCACGTCCAGCGGCTGCGCGGCAAGATCGGCCAGGACCGGATCGAGACGGTCCGCGGTTTCGGATACAAGCTGAGAGGCTGACGCCGCCGGTGGTGAGGCTGGCCCTGCGGACAGGGCTGAGATGGAAGCTCAGCGCCGCGATCGCGCTCGTCGGAGCGCTGGTCGCGATCGCGCTGAGCCTCGTCGTGCACAACGCGGCCCGCCATTCCATGCTCGACAACAGCCGGGACGTGCAGGTCGAGCGGCTGAATTTCACCCAGAAGATCTTCGAGTCGACCAGCCGGCTGCAGTTCGGGGCGAAGCTCGACGATCCGGCGCTGCCGGGGCCGCTGCGCCGGGAGGTCGCGGAGAACGAGCGCGCGACGTATCTGCAGGACACCGGGGAGACGGCGCCGGAGGTGTGGGCGGCGACGCCGTTGAGCGACGGCCGGGTGCTGTCGATGCACGACCGTTTCCCGGACCGTTTCGCCGTTCTGGACGATCTCGACCAGGCGCTGCTGATCGGTTCGACCGCCGTGGTGGTGGGCGGCTGTGCGCTGGGCGTGCTGGTCGGCGGGCGGCTGTCCAAGCGGCTGCGGAAGGCGGCCGCGGCGGCGGGGAAGCTGGCCGACGGGGACCGGTCGGTACGGATCCGCGACGAGGTCGGCGGCCGGGTGCGGGACGAGACGGACGATCTGGCGTGGGCGGTGGACGCCATGTCGGACGCGCTCCAGGAGCGGATCGAGGCCGAGCGGCGGGTGACCGCGGACATCGCCCATGAGCTGCGCACGCCGGTCACGGGTCTGCTGACCGCGGCCGAGCTGCTGCCGCCGGGCCGCCCGTCGGAGCTGGTCCGGGACCGTGCGCAGGCGCTGCGGACGCTCGTCGAGGACGTCCTGGAGGTGGCCCGGCTGGACGGCTACGCCGAGCGCGCCGAGCTGCAGGACGTGGCGTTGGGCGAGTTCGTCACCCGCCGGGTGCGGGCCCTGGACCCGGACATCCGGATCGATGTCGTACGGGACTCCGAGGCGACCACCGATCCGCGCCGGCTGGAGCGGATCCTGGGCAATCTGATCGCGAACGCGGCGCGGCACGGCAAGCCGCCGATCGAGGTGACGGTCGAGGGCCGGGTGCTGCGGGTGCGCGATCACGGGCCCGGTTTCCCGGAGGCGCTGCTGCGCGAGGGGCCGAGCCGGTTCCGCACCGGCAGCAGCGACCGGGCGGGCCGCGGCCACGGGCTGGGCCTGACCATCGCGGCGGGCCAGGCCCGCGTGCTGGGCGCCCGTCTGACCTTCCGCAACGCGGACGAACTGACGGACGGCTCGACGGGCGCGATCTCCGTCCTCTGGCTACCGGAGAACGCCCCGACGAATACGGGCAGCTTTCCCGTCATCCACCTTCCGGATCGGTAGCCCACGTTCCGCTGCGCTTTGCGGCGCCTCGCACGTAGCTGTCTGCTGCGCCGCGGGGCTCGCCGTTGCGCTTTGCGGCGCCTCCCACGTACCTGTCTGCGGCGCCGCGGGGCGCTTTGCGGAGCCCCCTACGTACCTGGCTGTCGCGCCGCGGGGCGTCTCGTCGTTGCGCTTTGCGGCGCCCCCGCACGTACCTGTCTGCTGCGCCGCGGGTGTTGTTCGCCGTTGCGCCTGCGGCGGGCTGGGTTGTTGCTGGGTGCGGTGACGGACCTCCGGGGCCTTGTTCGTGGACTGCTGTCGCTTTACGTCCACGAACAAGGCCCCTCCGGCCCGTCCCCTCCCGTTGGGGGAGTGTGCGGGCGAGTGGGGGCGCGCGTCGTGGAGGATGCACCTGGTGTCGCCGGTCAGTGGGAATAGCTCACCCGGCGCGTCCAGTTGTGGCCCCGCAGGGGCCCTCACAACCCTTACGGGATCTGTTCGACCCACCCCTACGGGTCCCCAAGGCCCCTTGCATCCCCAACGCCCACCCCCACCCACCTTCTTCCCATCCCTCAACGGGAGGGGACGGGCCGGAGGGGCCGGTGTTTGGGACTGCTGTCGCTTTACGTCCCAAACACCGGCC
>NZ_JBEZMM010000066.1:0-36369 GCF_040652715.1 Streptomyces sp. NPDC048196
TGGGACGTAAAGCGACAGCAGTCCCAAACACCGGCCCCGGAGGTCCGTCACCGCACCCAACACCCACCCAGCCCGCCGCAGGCGCAACGGCGAACAACACCCGCGGCGCAGCAGACAGCCACGCGCGGGGCGCCGCAAAGCACAACGGCGAGCGAGCCCCCCCGGCGGGAAAGCCAGCTACGTGGGAGGCGCCGCAAAGCGCAGCGCCCCGCGGCGGGAAAGCCAGCTACGTGGGAGGCGCCGCAAAGCGCAGCGCCCCGCGGCGGGACGGCCAGGTACGTGGGAGGCCGGCCCAGCGCAGCGTCATGCCACCATGGATCCGTGAATGAGATTCCACGCGGCACGCTGCAGGAGCAGACCTTCTACGAACAGGTCGGGGGCGAGGAGACCTTCCGACGCCTGGTGCACCGCTTCTACCAGGGAGTCGCCGAGGATCCGCTGCTGCGGCCGATGTACCCGGAGGGGGACCTGGGCCCGGCCGAGGAGCGGCTGGCGCTGTTCCTCATGCAGTACTGGGGCGGTCCCCGCACGTACAGCGACGGCCGTGGGCACCCCCGGCTGCGGATGCGGCACGCCCCGTTCACCGTGGACCGGGCCGCGCACGATGCCTGGCTGCGGCACATGCGGGACGCGGTGGACTCGCTCGGGCTGGCCGGTGAACACGAGACGCAGTTGTGGAACTACCTCACGTACGCCGCCGCGTCGATGATCAACAGCGCGGACTGACGACCGGCACGAGAGATACGTCACACTTCCCCGCCTCGCCCGGCCGCGGCGGGCGCTCCGGACACCTCCGTCACGATCCGGTCAAGGCCTCCCGGAAACCGCTTACCGGACGCCTCGCACTCTGGCAGCATCCGTGCCATCCGTTGCGTCGATCATCCGTGTGAATCCGTTCGACCCGACCGCGAGCGAGTGACCGCGAGCGACGCTGAACACGGCAGGGGGGACCGTGGCCGGCTATGCCGTACTGCGCGTGCGGGCGCACCGCCTGCTGCTGGTCGCCGCCCTGCTGTCGGTGCTGCTGACCGGGACGGTGCTGGCGACGCTGGCGGCGTTCTCGGAGTCGGTCGGCGACGCCGGGCTCCGGCAGGCGCTGCGTAGAGGTTCGGCGGCCGCCGCCGCCCTCCAGGTGAAGGCCCAACTCCCGCCCGGAGCAAGGAAGTCCGCGGACCGGGCGGTCGCCGCGGCGGCCCGGCGGGCGTTCGACGGGCTGCCGTACACGGTGCGGACGCTGACCCGTTCCGGGCCGTACGCGCTGCCCCGGTCCTCGCAGCCGTCCCGCGCCCGCACCGGAGAACCCGACCTCACCCAGCTCGCCGCCCTCGACCGCTCCCGGCTCACCCTCGTCAAGGGCCGCTGGCCCACCGCGGAACGTCACGGTCCGCTGCCGGTCGCGCTGCCCGAGGCCGCGGCCGCCCGGCTCGGGGCCGGGCCCGGACGGCGGTTCACCCTGGACAACCGACTGTCCGGGCCGCCCCGTCTGACCGTCGTGGTCACCGGCGTCTACCGGCCCGCGGACCGCACCGACCCGTACTGGAGCCTCGACGACCTCGGCGGCCGAGGGGTGCGCACGGTCGGTTTCACCACCTACGGGCCGCTGCTGGCCGACCCGGCGGCGTTCCGCGCCGGGCGGCTGGTGCAGGACTCGGTGGGCTGGCTGGCCACCGCCGACTTCCGCACGCTGACCGCGGACCGGCTGCCGGCGCTCGGCGCCGCGGCCGGCCGGGCCCCCAAGGCGCTGATGGCCGATCCGGCGTTCGCCGGCCATGCCACCGCGAGCACCGATCTGCCCGCGGCGCTGGGGCAGTTGCGGCGGGCGCTGCTGGTGAACCGCGCCACGATCCTGATCGTCGCGCTCCAGCTGGTGCTGCTCGCCGGGTACGCGCTGCTGCTGGTCGCCCGGATGCTGAGCGGTGAACGGGCCGGTGAGACGGCCCTGTTGCGGGCCCGCGGCGCCTCCCGGCGACAGCTGACCGGGCTGGCCCTCGCCGAGTCGCTGCTGCTGGCCGTCCCGGCCGCGGTCGCCGGGCCGCTGCTGTCCGGGCCGCTGATCCGGCTGCTGGGCGCACACGGCGCCCTGGCCCGGATCGGGCTGCCGCTGGACACCCGGCTCACCGGCGCGACCTGGCTGACCGGTGCCGCCGTGGCCCTGGGCTGCGCCCTGGCGGTCGCCGCCCCGGCGCTGCTCGGGACCGGGTCCGACGCACCGCGCCGGCGGCGGGCCGGTGCGCTGCCCGGCGCCGCCCGGGCCGGCGCGGACCTGGGGCTGCTGGTGATCGCCGGGGTCGCGTACTGGCAGTTGCGGCAGCGCACCGCAGACGGTGGGGCCGGTGGGGCCGGTGGGGCCGGCGGCGGGGTGCTGACCGGCGACGGGACCGGCGCGCTGGGCGTCGATCCGGTGTTGGTGGCCGCCCCGGCACTGGCGCTGCTCGCCGGTACGGTGCTGACGCTGCGGCTGCTGCCGCTCGCCGCCCGGATCGCCGAGCGGGGCGCGGCCCGCGGCCGGGGGCTGGCCGCGGCGCTGGCCGGCTGGCAGATCAGCCGGCGCACCTCCCCCGGCACCGGGCTCCGTACGGGCGGCGGGTACGCGGGCCGGGGTGCCGGGCCGGTGCTGCTGCTGGTGCTGGCCACCGCGCTGGGCATGTTGGCGATCGGCCAGCGCGCGTCCTGGCAGCGTTCGCAGGACGACCAGGCCGACTTCCGGGCGGGCGCGGCGGTGCGCGTACTGGCCGGCCGGACACCGGAGATGGGGCAGGGCGGCGGGTACGCGGCGGTGCCGGGGGTGGCGGCGGCGCTGCCGGTGGGGCTGGTGAACCTGGAGCTGTCCGGCGACCGGTCCTCCTCGCTGCTCGCGCTGGACGCCCGGCGGTCGGCGGGCGCGCTGCTGCTGCGCGGCGACCTGGCGGGCGGCGCCGCGGACTCGGCGGGCGCGGCGGACCGGGTGCTGCGCGCGGTGGCGCCGAAGGACGACCGGCCCGTGGGCCTCCCACTGCCGCCCGATACAGGGATGTTGCGGGTGACGGCGGAGTTGCGGTCCGTGCAGGCGCTGCCGCCGGTGGCCGACGGCCCGCGGTTCGGCGACCCGGGCAAGGACACCGGGCCGGTGCCCGCGGTCCTCTCGGTCCAGGTCACCGACCGGTTCGGGGTGCCGTACACGCTGCCGCTGGGCCGGCTCGCGGCCGACGGCCGGCCGCACACCCTGCGCGCGGACCTGGCCGCCGCGGCCGGTCCGCCGGCCGGGCGGCCGGCCGGGCCGCTGCGGGTGACCGGCCTGCTGGCCGACCTGGACCAGTCGCCGGTGTCGTACCGGCAGCGGCTGACCGTGTCCGCCGCGCAGGCCGTCACCGCCCGCGGGGCCGTGCGGCCGCTCACCGCGCCGGCCGGGCCGTTCTGGCGGGCCCACATCACCGAGAAGAGCAGTGACGTGGGCGAGCCGTCCGGGCCGCGCGCGGGCCGGACCGAGGTGCCCGCGGGCGGGCTGCTGTCGCAGACGTACGACACCGGTGCCCGGCGCGACGAGTGGGGCGCGGCGGTGACGACCGTGCGGATCACCGCCGCGCACCGGCCGCGGCCGCCGCTCGCCGCCGTGGCCACCGACGCGTATCTGCGCGACAGCGGCTCCCGGGTCGGTTCGGTGGTCGATCTGCCGGTCGGCGGGCAGCAGTTGAAGGCGCGGATCGTGCGGGCGGTGCGGGCGCTGCCCGGCCCGGCGGACGGCCCGCCGGCCGGTGGCGGGCTGCTGGTCGACTTCGGGGCCGTCAACGCGGCGCTGAACGACCTCGATGCCGCGCCGCTGACCGCCACCGAGTGGTGGCTGCGGCCCCGGCCGGGCGCGGTGGACCGGGTCGTCGGGGCGCTGCGCGCCCGCCCGGACATCAACCCCGGCCAGGTCCTGGTGCGCGCGGAGCTCGCCCGGGAGCTGCACGACGATCCGCTGGGGCTGGGTCCGCAGACCGCGCTGACCGCGGCCGCGGTGGTCGCGGTGGCGCTGGCGGCGGTCGGTTTCGCGGTCGGGGCCGCCGGGTCGGTCCGCGAACGCGCCCGGGAGTTCGCGGTGTTGCGGGCGCTGGGGGCGCCGCGCCGGCAGCTGGCCCGGATGCTCGCCGCCGAACAGGGGGTGCTGATCGTGCTGGCGCTGGCCGTCGGCGGGGTGCTGGGGGCGGCGCTGACCCGGGCGGTGGTGCCGCTGGTCGTGCTGACCGGGCAGGCCACCCGCCCGGTGCCGCCGGTGCTGGTGGAGCTGCCGGCCGGCCAGGTGGCCGGGCTGCTGGCGGCGGTCGCGGCCGGGCCGCTGCTGGTCGTCGCGGCCCTCGGGCTGCGCCGCGGCGACCCGGTGGCGGCGCTGCGCGGGCAGGGGGTGCGGTGATGACGAACGCACCGACGGCCCAAGGGGCGGGTGAGGGCCGGTGAAGGCGCTCACCCGGCCGGGATGGCCGGTCGTCCGGCTGCGGACCACGCGCGGTGCGGCGCTGGCGCTGGGCGCGCTGGTGCTGGTCACGGCGTTCCTGGCGGCGGCGTTCCCGCGCGGGGTGACGGCGTACGAGACGGCGGGGCTGCGCGATGCGCTCGCCTCGGCGCCGCCCGAGCAGCGGGCGGTGGAGATCTCCGTCGGCCGGGCGGACGTCACCGGCGCGGACCCGGCGGCGGGTTACGCGCCGGCCGCGCTGGACCGTCAGGACCGGGCGATCCGGGCCCTGTTCCGCGCCCCGCTGCGGACCCCGGCGGCGGACGCGGTGCACGGCGTCCGCACCACGAAACCGCTGGCGGCCGGGGACTCCTGGCTGCCCCGGCCGGACGGCGTCGCTCCGGAGCTGTCGCTGTACGCGACCTCCGGCGTCGGCCGGCACGCGACCGTCACCGACGGCCGGCTGCCGCGCGCCGCGGCCCCGGGGGCGGGCACGCTGGAGGCCGCGGTGACCACGGCCACCGCCCGCACCCTGCACCTGCGCACCGGCCGCACCCTGCATCTGAACGGCCTGACCGTACGGATCTCCGGGCTGCTCGCACCGCGGGAGCCGCAGGGCGACTACTGGGCCGCGGATCCGCTGCGGGCGGCGCCCCGCCGGGACGTGACCGACGGGACCCCGGCGCAGAGGTTCTGGCGCGCCGGGCTGCTGCTGGCTCCCGGGGACGGGCCGGCGCTGCTGGCCACCGACGGGGAGCCGGAGAAGTTCTGGCACTGGCCGGTCGACGCCGGTGCGCTGACCGCAGGGGACGCACCGTTGTTGCGGGAGCGGGTGCTGTCCGTCGAACACGGCGCGACACTGGCCCGGTTGCGCGCGGTGGCCGGCACCGGCGCGCTGGCCGACAGCGCGGTGGACGGCCTGCTGGACGGCTACGCACGGACCCGGGCGGCGATCGCCCCGGTGATCGCGGTGGCCGCGTTCGGCCTCGGCACCGTCGCGGGGATCGTGCTGCTGATGGCCGGTGCGCTGACCGCGGACCGCCGGCGCCCGGAGCTGGCGCTGCTGCGGGCGCGCGGCGCGTCGCTGGTGGGCCTGGCCGGGCGGCTGGCGGCGGAGACCGCGGTGGTGGCGCTGCCCGCCGCGGTGGCCGGCGGCGGGCTGGCGCTGCTGCTGGTGCCCGGTGAGCGGGTGCTGCCGGCGCTGCCGGCGGCGGCCGGGGCCGGGCTGCTGGGCACGCTCACGCTGCCGCTGCGGGCCGCCGCCGCACACCGCCGTCCCCGCCCGGCCGCCCGCGCCGACGTGGCCGGCGCCCGCCCGTCCCGGCGCCGGACGGTCGCCGAACTGACCGTGCTGGTCCTGGCGGTGGGCGCGGTGGTCGCGCTGCGCCGCCGCACCACGGCCGGCGGGGGCGTGGACGCCCTGGTCAGCGCCGCCCCGGTGCTCGTCGCCGTGATCGCCGCGCTGGTGCTGCTGCGGCTCTGGCCGCTGCCGCTGCGGCTGGCGGCCCGCCCGGCCGCCCGCACCTCCGGGCTGACCGGCTTCCTCGCCCTGGCCCGCGCGGGCCGCGCCCCGGCCACCGCGGGCCTGCCGCTGCTGGCCCTCCTGGTCGCGCTGACCACCGCCTCGTTCGGCGGCTCGGTGCTCGCCGGGGTCGCCACGGCCCGGGACCGGGCGGCGCTGACCGCGGTCGGCGCCGAGGCACGGATCTCCGCCGACCGGCCGCTGCCCGCCGCGCTGCAGCGGGCCGTGGCCCGGGTGCCGGGCGTCGAGGACGCCGTACCGCTGCGGATCAGTGCGCTGACCGCGGACGACGGCGGCCCGCCCCTGTACCTGGTGATCGCCGAACCCGAGGCGTACGCCCGGCTCGCCCGTGCCATGGGGCTCGGCGCCTTCCCCGCCGCGGACCTCGCCGACCCGGGCGGTGACCGGCCGCTGCCCGCGATCGTCTCCCCGCGCGTACGCACCCGGTTCGGCGACGCCCCGATGGCGCTGCAGCCGGAGTTCGGCCAACTCGTCGTCCGTCCCCGGGCGGTGCGCGCCGACACCCCGGCCCAGCCCGGCGGCGACTTCGTGCTGATCAATGCCCGGAGCGTGGCCCGGGTGCACCCCGACACCTACGCCGAGGCGGACAACGGGCCCACCACGATGCTGCTGTCCGGCCGTGGGCTGGACGCCGGGGCGCTGCGGGCCGTGGTCCGCGCCCACACCCCGGCGTCGCTCGCCGTCCAGGTGGCGCTGCGCTCCGCCGAACGCGCCGAGCTGGCCGATCCGCCGCTCCAGCAGGGCGCCGAACGCCTCTACACCGCCGCCGTGGTGGCCGGTGCCGGCTTCGCGCTGCTCGCCCTGCTCCTCTCCCTGCTGCGGACCGCCCCGGAACGCACCCGCCTCCTGGCCGGGCTCCGCACGATGGGGTTGCCGCCGGGGCGGGGGCGGCGGCTGATGGTGCTGGAGGCGCTGCCGCCGGCGCTGCTCGCGGCGGTCGGCGGGGTGCTGGCCGGGGCCGCCGCGATCCGGCTGTTGGGCCCCGGCACGGACCTCACCCCGCTCGCCCTGCCCGGTGCGGCCGGCGGCGGCCCGGGCACCGTACGGCTGGGGACCGATCCCGTCTCCCTGCTGCTGCCGTCGGCGGGCGTGGTCGGGCTGGCCCTGGCGGTCGCGCTGGTCCAGGCGTGGGTGGGCGAACGGCGGCGGGAGAGCACCGAGTTGAGAGCGGGGGACGTTTCATGAGCACACGGCCCGAGGACGCCACGGGCGCGCCGGTGAGCCTGGCGGAGCTGGAGGCGCGGGCGGCGGCCCGGCGCGAGCGGCCCGCCTACGGGCACGACGCGCTGATCGCCTGCGACCGTCTGGTGCGGGTCTTCTCCGCGGACGGTGTGGAGGTGCAGGCCCTGCAGGGCCTCGATCTCCTCGTCTCCCAGGGCGAGTTGATGGCCCTGGTGGGGGCGTCCGGCAGCGGCAAGTCGACGCTGATGAACATCCTCGCCGGCCTGGACGTGCCGACCGCGGGCGCCGCCACGGTCTCCGGCCGCGATCTGCTGACCATGGACGCCCGGGCCCGGCTCACCTACCGCCGGGAGGTCGTCGGCTTCGTCTGGCAGCAGACCGCCCGCAATCTGCTGCCGTATCTGACGGTGCTGCAGAACGTCACCCTGCCGATGCAGCTGCGCGGCGGACGGCGCCGGGCGGCCCGCACGAAGGCGGCCGGGGAGCTGCTCGCGATGCTGTCGCTGGACCACTGCCGGGACCGCCGGCCGCACCAGCTGAGCGGCGGCGAACAGCAGCGCACCGCCATCGCGGTGGCGCTGGCCAACACCCCGGCGGTGCTGCTGGCCGACGAGCCCACCGGCGAACTGGACTCGCACACCGCCGAGCAGGTCTTCGCCGCGTTCCGCACCGCCAACGAGGAACTGGGCACCACGATCGTGATCGTCACCCATGACCAGGCGGTGGCGGACGAGGTGCGGCGCACGGTCGCGATCCGCGACGGCCGGACGTCGTCGGAGGTGCTGCGGCGCACCGAACGGGACGCCGCGACCGGCCGGGAGGCGCTGGTGGCGCGGGAGTACGCGATGCTCGACCGGGCCGGCCGGCTCCAGCTGCCGGCCGACTACACCAGCAGCCTGGGCATGGCGCACCGGGTGCTGCTGGAGCTGGAGAGCGACCACATCGGGGTGTGGCCGGACCCGACGGCACACGGCGCCTCCGGCCACGGCACCGGCGACGGTACGACGTCCGGTGACGGTGCGGCGTCCGGTGAGGGCCCGAAGTCCGCCGACGGGACGACGGCCGGTGAGGGCCCGAAGTCCGCCGACGGGACGCCGTAAGGGCAGGTCAGACGGGGGTGACCGTCAGGCCCGACAGGCCGGTGAGCCCGGACGGTCCGCCGGTGCGCACCGCGACCGACCCGTACGGGGTGCGCAGCCGCAGCCAGCCGCCCGCGGACAGCAGGGTCAGCGCCGGCGGCTCGGTGGGGTGCGGGCCTGCGCCGGCCGCGAGCACGGCCGTGCGGACCGGGCGGAGGAAGCCCAGCGACTGGGCGGCGTGCGCGGCGCGCAGCGGGAGGTGGGTGTCCCCGAGGGTGCGCGACCAGATCTCCCGGCCGATACGGTCGCGTTCGGCGCGGGTGCGGCGCTCGGGCGGCAGTGCCTCGTCCCGGGCCCGGAATTCGGCGACCGCGGCGGCCACCGCGCGCAGCAGCGCTTCCGGCGCCGGCAGTCCCGGCACCCGCTGCCAGCCGCCGCGCGGCGGCAGCAGCCCGGCCCACGGCGGGCCGGTGACGGCGGCGGGCACGGTCAGCGTGCCGTGCTCCTCGTCGATGCCTTCGAGGAGGTCCCCGGCGGAGACGGTGATGTCGAGGCCGCTGCCGGGTGCGTCGCCGGGGCCCGTGGGCGCGGCGAGCCGGGCCGTACGGATCGCCAGCACCTCGAAGGACGGCGGCCGGCCGAAGACGGCCAGCACCCCGCCGCCGGTCTGCAGCCGGACCGCGGCGGCCCGGTCGTAGTGGATCAGCCGGGCGAGGAAGGCGGCGAGGTCCGCCGCCTCCCCGGCGTCGGCGAGGGCGAGCACCGTCATACCGCGACGGCCCCCTCCTGGTGCGACGCGTCGGCCAGATACTCCTTGAGGATCGCCTTCTCCTCCGCGGTGAGGCGGCGCGGACGCTCCTCGGCGAAGTTGTACGGCACGACGACGGTCGAGGCCCGCAGGTAGAGGGTGTCCTCGTCCTTGACCTCGTAGCCGACCGTCATCGACGCGGCGCTGATCTTCGTCACCCACAACTCGACGGTGACCGGCGCGGGCCGGTGCACCAGCGGCCGCACGTAGTCGATCTCGTGGCGGGCGACGACCGAGCCCCCCGTGAACGACGGACTGCCGTCCCCCGGCGCCAGCCGGCGCATGAAGTCGATCCGCGCCTCTTCGAGGTAGCGGACGAACACCGCGTTGTTGACATGGCCGAAGGCGTCCATGTCCGACCAGCGCAGGGGGCACGAGTAGAGGTGTCGCACGAGGTCAGCCCCGGGTGAGCTTCTTGTACGTGGCGCGGTGCGGACGGGCCGCGTCCGCACCGAGGCGCTCGACCTTGTTCTTCTCGTAGGACTCGAAGTTGCCCTCGAACCAGAACCACCTGGAGTCGCCCTCGTACGCCAGGATGTGAGTGGCGACGCGGTCGAGGAACCAGCGGTCGTGGGAGACGACCACGGCGCAGCCCGGGAACTCCAGCAGCGCGTTCTCCAGCGAGGAGAGCGTCTCGACGTCGAGGTCGTTGGTCGGCTCGTCGAGGAGCAGGAGGTTGCCGCCCTGCTTGAGGGTGAGCGCCAGGTTGAGGCGGTTGCGCTCACCACCGGAGAGCACGCCGGCCGGCTTCTGCTGGTCCGGGCCCTTGAAGCCGAACGCGCTGACGTACGCCCGCGAGGGCATCTCGACCTGGCCGACGTTGATGTAGTCCAGCTCGTCGGAGACCACGGCCCACAGCGTCTTCTTGGGGTCGATGTTGGAACGGCCCTGGTCGACGTAGGAGATCTTGACGGTCTCGCCGACCTTGATGTCGCCGGAGTCCGGGGTCTCCAGGCCCTGGATCATCTTGAACAGCGTGGTCTTGCCGGCGCCGTTGGGGCCGATGACACCGACGATGCCGTTGCGCGGCAGGGTGAAGCTGAGGTCCTCGATGAGGACCTTCTCGCCGAAGGCCTTGTTGAGCTTGTCGACCTCGACGACGACGTTGCCCAGACGCGGGCCCGGCGGGATCTGGATCTCCTCGAAGTCCAGCTTCCGCATCTTGTCGGCCTCGGCGGCCATCTCCTCGTAACGCGCCAGACGGGCCTTGGACTTGGCCTGCCGCCCCTTGGCGTTGGAGCGCACCCACTCCAGCTCGTCCTTGAGGCGCTTGGCGCGCTTGGCGTCCTTCTGGCCCTCGACCTTCAGGCGGGCCTGCTTGGTCTCCAGGTACTTGGAGTAGTTGCCCTCGTAGCCGTGGGCGCGACCGCGGTCGAGCTCCAGGATCCAGCCGGCGACGTTGTCGAGGAAGTACCGGTCGTGGGTGACGGCGACGACGGTGCCGGGGTACTTGGCGAGGTGCTGCTCCAGCCACTGCACGGACTCGGCGTCCAGGTGGTTGGTGGGCTCGTCGAGCAGCAGCAGGTCGGGGGCCTCCAGCAGCAGCTTGCACAGCGCGACGCGGCGGCGCTCACCACCGGAGAGGTTGGTGACCGCCCAGTCACCGGGCGGGCAGCCCAGCGCGTCCATGGCCTGCTCCAGCTGGGTGTCCAGATCCCACGCGTTGGCGTGGTCGAGGTCCTCCTGGAGCTTGCCCATCTCCTCCATGAGCTCGTCGCTGTAGTCGGTCGCCATCAGCTCGGCGACCTCGTTGAAGCGGTGCAGCTTGCCCATGATCTCGGCGGCGCCGTCCTGGACGTTCTGCAGCACCGTCTTCGACTCGTCCAGCGGCGGCTCCTGCAGGAGCATGCCGACGGTGTAACCCGGAGAGAGGAAGGCATCGCCGTTCGACGGCTGCTCAAGACCGGCCATGATCTTCAGCACCGTGGACTTACCGGCGCCGTTGGGACCCACGACACCGATCTTTGCGCCCGGCAGGAAGCTCAGCGTCACGTCATCAAGGATGACCTTGTCGCCGTGCGCCTTGCGCGTCTTGCGCATCGTGTAGATGTACTCAGCCAAGAGAAACCGTCCGGCAGATTGGATCGATCAGGGTCTGTGCGGCACCGCCCGGGGCCACCGTCCGTCGTACGTCCGTCATGCGTGCGCCGGCGTGGCGTCGTGACGTCCGTCGCGACCGTGGGAGGGCAGATACACCCATCTTGCCGTACGTCCGTCCCCGGAAGGAAACGGGTGCCGAGGGGCGGACGCCCACGAGGCGGTGCGGACACGGCGGGCAGGGTGCGGGATGTCACGCGGGATGCCGGGGGCCGACGGCGGCGCCGGGGCACGCATGAGGGCGCACCCCGGGACCGCATGTCCGTGGCCCCGGAGCGTTAACCATCCGGGGCCACGTTTAGTTCCCGCCGCGCGCAGACCGCTGTTCCGGCTACGCGCAGACCGTTGTCCTCGCTACACGCAGACCGCCTCGTCGGTTGCCTGGTCGATCGGCTCGTCGACCGGCTTGTCGATCGGCTCGTCGATCGGTCGTCGATCGGTCGTCGATCGGCTCGTCGACTGGCTCGTCGGTTGCCTCGTTGCCGCTGGTCGCGGGCTTTCGGGCGCGGGCCTGGGGCGCACGGCGCTGGTCGCAGGGCCGGGGCGCGGGCGTGGGGCTGCTTGATGTAAAACGTGGGCGCCCGGCCGGTCACCTCTCGGTGACCGGCCGGGCGCCCGCCGTTACTGCACGCCCGTTACGGGGCGTCTGCTGCCATGGCCCTTACTTACTGGGCGGGGGTGCCGGCCTTCTTCTTGCGGAGGAAGAACACCGCGGCGCCGCCGACCACGACCAGGACGACCGCGACGCCCGCGATCATCGGGGTGGCGCTGCTGGAACCGGTCTCGGCGAGGTCGGTGCCGTGGCCGCCACCGGTGTTGCCGCCGACCGACGCCGGGCTGGGCTTGGGCGAGGGCTTACCGCCGCCGCTGCCGGCGGTCTTGCAGTCGAGGACCCCGGAGAAGGTCTTCTTGAAGCCGCCCGCACCCTTGATCGTGATCTCGTAGGGCTGGTCCTCGGCCACCGGGACGGTCACGGTCTGCGACTTGCCCGGGGCGATCTCGTAGTCCTTGCCCGCCAGCTGGAAGCGGAACGCCTCATCGCCCTTGTTGCTGGCCGTGACGTCCACGCCGCCCTTGGCGCAGTTCTTCTCGGCGGTGATCGCCGGGATGGCGCCCTGCTTCTTCCAGGAGACCGTGGCGGCCGCGGAGACCGTGGACTCGCTGGAGCCGGCCAGGATCTGGGTCTGGCTCTTGGCGTGCTCGCCGATGCCGGTGAAGGCCCGGCCGACCGGCACCTTGGTGGCGGCCTGCGCGGTCAGCGAGGTGGTGCCGTCCGCGGTGCCCTTCGGCACGTCGAAGAACAGCTGGGTGCCGTCGGCGGCGCTGGTGACCGGCTTGCCGTCCTTGCCGACGATCTTGACGCCGGCCGGCGCACCGGCGGCCGGGGAGATCGTCACGCTGTCGGCGTTGGTGTGCACGGTGACCGGGCCGAGCTTGCTGCCCGACTTGCCGGAGACGGCCGGCGGGTCCAGCGTCAGCGACGCCTTGGGCTCCTCGACGCTCTGCGCGCTCTTCTCCAGGTAGGCGGCGAGCTTCTCCGCCGCCGGGTCGACCGCGTCCACCTTCACGTGGTCGGAGAAGCGCCAGATCGCGACCTGGGTGCCGGCCGCGGCGGTCTTCTCGGTGAGGTTCCCGGCACCGGCCTTGGAGGCGAGGGCGGCGAGGTCGTTCACCTGCGGGTAGGAGTTCTGCAGGATCCAGCGGATCTTGCCGGCGTCCGCGTTGTTGTGCAGCGACGAGGCGCTCCAGGGCACTTCCTGGTACTTCGCCTGCTGCTGCGTCGGGTTGTGGATGTCGATGCAGTACGTCTGGAGCGTGCCGCCGTTGTCCACGGCCATCTCGAAGAGGCCCGCGCCGACGCGCTGGTCCCCGCCGTCGTTGTGCACGACCGCCTGGTCGAAGATCTTCAGGCCGCCGAGCGTGGCGGTGGCACCCCCGTGCGCCGGGGTGGTCTCGTCCGCCACTGCGGTCCCCGCGGTGGCTATCGCACCCGCCGCGACCAGGCCGGAGGCCACGACCGCGGCGGCAAGGCGGGCTGCGCCCCGCCTCTTCATCGAAAGCATGAATTTCCCCTCTGGGCGAGGCGGTCGGGTGGGGAAGTTGCCTCGCCGGAAAGATCCAAAGAACTCAAAAGCCGAACGTCAGCCCCCGTGAGCCCCCGTGAGTACTCGTCGGATCTTATGGAGCAGGCGCATCAGGGTCCCCAGTAATGGCATCCCATAAGCGATCCGAATCGCAATCGTTACCGAACACAGGCACCCTGACCTGGCATTATCGACAAATCCCCGGAACGTTTCAGGGCACTGCGGCCTTCTGGGGCGAATTCCCCACCGTGACTGGCCTGGTGACTGGCTCGGTGACTGGCGCGCCGGCCGCCTCGGTGACCGGCTCGGTGACTGCGTCGGCGACCGGCTCGGTGGCCCACTCGGCAGCCGCCCCTGTGGCTCCCTTGCCGACACCGCCCTCCGACCTCCCGCCAGGCGGCGTCGCCAACCTCCCTGCGTTTGCCTGCGATTGAGCGGTGGTGGTTGGTCCCGCGTCCGGGTCCAAGCGCGGGCTCGGCTCCGGCTCCGGGCCCGGGTCGGGGTCCGTTGCGCGCATACGGCTCACACGGGTGACTCTGCGGAAGGCCGCCGTACCGCGCGACAGGTCGTGTCCGATCGCGACGGCGTCGACCTCGGCGGAGAACCAGCGCTGCCCGCCCTTCTCCGGTGGCTGCTCCCCCTCCCGCAGGCGCAACCGGCCCTGCACCACCAAAGGTTCGCCCACCGCCACCGAGGCCGCGACGTTGTCGGCCAGGCCGCGCCACGAGCGGACCGTGTAGAAACTCGTCTCCCCGTCGGCCCACCGCTCCTGCGCCTTGTCCCACCGCCGGGACGTCGCCGCGAGCCGGAACCGCGCCACCGTCACGCCCGCGGTCGTCTGCCGGTGCTCCACCGCCGTCGCGGCGTTGCCCACCAGCGTCACCATCGTCTCGTTCACGGAAATCCACTCCCCCGTCTCCTGTGCGCTCGCCGGGTCGCTCGCGCTGCGTCGACCTCATGCTGCACGGATCCGGCAAGCCCCGCCGGGGCCTGTGGACAATCTGCCGACTGTGGACAACTCGGCCACCCGCAAGGGGGGCTGGGGCGCACCGCCCCAGCCCCCCGACGTCCGCCCTTCAGGCCCCCGACGCCACCGCGTACTGCTCCCGCACCTCGCGGTAGCGCAGCAGCTCGGCGGCGACCGGCTCCAGCACCCGCCCCCGGCCGCAGGCCGCCGCCGCGCTCCGCAGCCGCCGCTCGGCGTCCTGCCCGTACCGCCGCGCCGGACCGCGTGCCACCACCCGGCACAGCCACGCCAGTGCCGGGCCGCCCACCGACCCGATGACCGCGGGCAGCAGCCCGGAGACCCAGGTCGAGGCATCGACCAGACCGGTCAGCGCCGCCACCAGCCAGAGCACGCCGACGAGTTGCAGGGCGGACAGCATCCCCTGCAGCGTGGCCGCCACCGTGCACCACCGCGGCTTGACGGCCGGCCCGCCCCGTAGTGCCTCCTCGGCATCGGCCGCCACCTTGTCCAGCGCCTCCGGCAGCCCGTACGCACCCCGGTCCGCGGCCTCACGCACCGCCTGCGCCCAGGGCGCCGGCAGCCCGTGCGCCGCCTCCGCGGCCACGCCGCGTACGGCCTGCTCCACCACCGGCCGGGCCGCCGCCCGGACCACCACCGGATCTCCCGTCCCGTCGCCGCCCCAGGCCCCGGACGTCCGTCGGTGTCCCGCCGTCACCTGCCGCCCCACCAGAGAAGGTCCGGTCGCGCCCGTGCGGCTCGTATCCCCGGCGGCCGTGTCCTGCTGAGCACCCGTCGGCCCCGGCGTGCGCACCCCGGTGGTTCCGCGTCCCCCACCGGTCGTGGCGTGCCCCGCCCCGGTCGTTTCTCGTCCCACGCCGGTCGTGGCATGCCCTGTCCCGGTCGTTGCGCCTCCCGGCCCCTGGGCCGGCCGTGCGCCGCGGGACCGGCGGCCCCGCATCCGTGCCCAGGGGGACCCGCAGGCCCGTTCGGCGTACCGGAGCCAGTCGCGTTCCGCCGCCCGCCCGGTGGCGACCGCGCCGACCGCCTCGGCCAACCGGTCGGCGAACTCCTCGCGGGCCCCTTCGGTCAGTCCGACCTGGTTCCGGGCCACGTAGACCGACCGCAGCCGTTCGGCCGCCGCATCCACGTCCGCCACCAGCCGCCGGTCCGCCGCGCCCCGTTCGGCGACGAACTGGCCCAGTGACTCCCGTAGTTCCGGCACGCCCTTGCCGGTCGCCGCCGAGAGGGCGAGCACCGCCGCGCCCGGCTCCCCGTGTTCGCCGAGCGCCAGGCCGTCCTCATCGAGGAGCCGGCGCAGATCGTCCACCACCTGGTCGGCGGCCTCGCCGGGCAGCCGGTCCACCTGGTTGAGGACGACGAACATCACCTCGGCATAGCCCGCCAACGGCCGCAGATAGCGCTCGTGCAGCACCGCGTCCGCGTACTTCTCCGGGTCGACCACCCAGATCACCGCGTCCACCAGCTCCAGCATCCGGTCCACCTGGGCGCGGTGTTCGGTCGCCGAGGAGTCGTGGTCGGGCAGGTCGATCAGGATGAGTCCGCGCAGTTCGGGACTGTTGTCCGCGGCGATGTGCCGACGGTGCGCGGGCACCCCGAGCCGCCGCAGCAGCCCCTCGGCGCCCGGTCTGCCGCCGGGCCAGACACACGCCACCGGCTCGGCGGTGGTCGGCCGCCGCGGCCCGACCTGTGAACGGTTCGCCCCGGCCAGCGCGTTGAACAGCGACGACTTCCCACTGCCGGTGGCTCCGGCGATGGCAACCACGGTGTGCTCGCCGGACAGCCGGTACCGCTCGTCCGCGGCCTCCAGCACCCGCCCGGCCGCCGCCAACGTCCGCCCGTCCAGCCGTGACCGCGACAGCGCGATCAGCTCCCGCAACGCCTCCAGCCGCGCCCGCAACCCGCCCCCCGGCGCCCGCCGGCCCCCGTCCGCGACCCACCGATAGCCCTCCACCGGTGGACGCGGCTGCACCATGGCCTCCGCGGGCGACTCCTGCGGCGACCCACCACAAGGCTCGTCGTACGGCCCGCTACCCAGCTCGTCGAACGACCCGTCATACGGCTGCGCGGCGCGGCGCTGCCCCTCGTACGGCCTTCCGTACGAGGCGCCGCTGGACGCCGCGGCAAACGACCCCAGGCGCCCCTCACCGAACGATCCGTCCCGCCCCTCGCCGGACGACCCGCCCCGCGCCTCTCCGAACGAACCGGAACGTCCGGCGGCGAACGAATCGGACCGTCCGTCGCCGGACGAAGCGGCACGGCCGGCTCCGTATGCCCCGGTAGGGGTAGGGCCACAGGACGCGGTAGGGCCAGCGCCAGAAGACGCGGTACCCGACTCGCCACCCGAAACGGCGCGCGGCGCGCCACCCGGCTCGCCGGACGACCCTCCGTATGTCCCGGCGTGCGCTTCGGCGTAGACCTCGGCGTAGGCCCCGGGATATGCCCCGACGCATGACCCACCACCCGCTTCCTCGGCACCGGCGCCCGAAGCGCCCTCCGCCGCACCGGCCTGCGGCTCGCCCCGTGACTCGACCCGTGGCTCGACCCGTGGCTCGATCCGCGCCCCGCCCGTCCCCCGGCGCACGCCCGGTCGCGGAACACCGCCTTCCGGCACCCTCCGCGCGATCAACCCGTCATCCCACGCCCCGCCCGGCCCCGGTCCCCCCGCCGCCGTACGCGCGCTCCCCGGCTGCCCGCTCCAGGACTCGCCACATCCGGCCGCGCCGCTCTCCGCATCACGCGTTCCCGGCACGTCACCGGTCGCCACGCCACCGGCCGTCCCGGCGTCGCCGGCTCTCGCCACGGCACCCTCTCTCGCCGCGGCGGCGACTCTCTCCGCATCGCCCTCCCCCGCCCCGGTGCCCCCGCCCGAACCCGTACTCGCGGGCGTCCCCTCCCCCACACCCGAATCCGCCGTTCCGGAACCGTTCACCCCGACACCTCCGCCTTCTCCCGCTCGACCACTACTGCGTCCGCCGCCGCTGCTCCTGCCACTACGCCCTCGACCCGTACACCACCTGCTGCCGCCCTCTCCCGCTGATGTTGAAGCTCCTGCTCCTGCCCCTGCTGCCGCTCGCGCTGCAATACGGACAACGCGGCGATCAGCTCGGCCTGCTGGTCCGGCGGTACGGTCAGCCGGTCCAGCGGCGCCAGCCGCCGCTCGCGCTCCCCGTCGAGCGCCCGCGCCAGATAGGTGGCCAGCAGCCGGCCGCCCCGGTCGCGGAGCCGCAGTGCGGTCTGGGCGCCCAGGAGGTCGGCGAGTTTCTCGCCCGCCGTACGGGCGCGCCGGCCGCCGAGCAGCGTGGCGGCCAGGAGGGCGGCCGCTTCCTCCGGCTCCACCTGGGCGACGCGTTCACCGGCCGGCCCACCACGCGCATCACGGGCCTCACGCGCCTCACGGGTCTCCTCCTCGGCCAGCTCCTCCAGACAGCGCCGCCAGCGCCGCACGAGCACGCCCAGCCGGCCGGCCGCCCCCGCGGTTTCCGAGGCCGCCGAAGCCTCCGCGAAACCCGGCGCCTCGGAGGCTCCCGGGGGCGCTCCCGGGGAGGCTCCCGGGGAGGCCGTCAACAAAAGTTCGGCGGCCGCGGGATCGCGCCGCCAGGTTTCCGCGGCCCGCTCGTCGGCCTCCTCCACGGCGCAGGTCAGCAACGAGGTCAACCCGTCCGTCAGGGCGTCGAGCAACTCGTCCGACCGGCCGCCGGTCCCGTGGTCGCGCCAGTAGGCGCGGGCGTCCCCGGCCAGCACCTCACCGGCGGCGACTTCGCTCCGCACGCGTTCGGCGGCCCGTTCGTACGCCTCCTCGACCCGGCCGGCGAGCCGGAGCCCCGCGGCGTGCTGAGCGGCGGCGGCCCCGGCCAGCGCGGGCAGCCGGCTGCGCAGCGAAGCGATCACCCCGGTGGCGGTACGGTCCGCGGCGGCCCTACGGGCGGCCGGGTCCTGGGCGTGCCGTTCCAGCCACTCGCGCAGTCCGGCGACCGCCGTGGCGGGCAGCAACCCGCTGCCGCCGCCGGCCGACTCGGGAAGCTCGGGGATGGTGAACCGCGGTACGTGGCCGAGGCCGGCGCGCTGCAGCAGTTCCGCGTACCGCCCGGAGATGTCGGTGGCGATCTGGTGCGGCACCCGGTCCAGCACGGTCACCAGCGTGACGTCGTACTCCTTCGCCGCGCGCAGCAGATGCCAGGGCACCGCGTCGGCGTACCGGGCGGCCGTCGTGACCAGCACCCATACGTCGGCGGCGCAGATCAGCTCCGCGGCCAGCTCGCGGTTCCGGGCGACGAGCGAATCGATGTCCGGCGCATCCAGCAACGCCAGCCCACTGGGCAGGGCCGCCTCCACCTCGATCCGCACCGCGAACGGCTCCCCGCCCCCGGTTGCTCCCCTCTTACCCGGGCCACTCCTCTTACCCGGGCCACTCCCGTCGCTGTGTCCCCCGCGGCCCCCGTGCCCCCTGTGCCCCCCATATTCCTCACTCTCCCCCTGGCCCCCTGGATCCACGTGATCCGCGTGATCCACGTGTTCCGGATGAGCCCCGTCCGCACCCTCGTCCTCCTCGGGTCCCCAGACCCGGGTCAGCTGCGGCAGCACCCGCCGTCCGGAGAACCAGTGGACATCGTCGGGATGGCACACCAGCACCGGCGTACGCGTCGTCGGACGCAGCACCCCGGCCTCCGAGACCCGCCGCCCCACCAGCGAATTCACCAGGGTGGACTTGCCGGCCCCGGTGGAGCCGCCGATCACGGCCAGCAGCGGCGCCTGAGGCGAGCGGAGGCGGGGAATCACATAGTCGTCGAGCTGGGCGAGCAGCTCGGCCCGATTGCACCGGGCTCGGGCGGCGCCCCGTAGTGGCAGCGGAAAGCGTGCGGCTTCAACGCGGTCGCGCAGTACGGACAGTGCGTCGATCAGCCGGGGTCGTACGTCCAAGGTCGCCACATGTGCAGAATGCCCAATTTCGTTGGCTTTTTGAAGCGTATAACCCCTCGTGCGCGCCGCAAGAACCCCCACAGAATGGGACGAGTGACGCATGAGACGTCCGCGACAACTGAGACGCAGGCATAACGAGTGCACAACACCCGCCACGCCGCGCGTCAAAAGCGGTGCAGGATTCGTACCTGCCTGCGATTATCGGGACCGCTTCACCGAACCTCCACAACGTGCCACGGAGGTGAAGCAACCGGGACGAGGTACCCGGGCCTCTATCCTGGTCCGCGGTCCGTGATCCACGCCCACACCGGCCCCCGTAGCTCAGTGGATAGAGCAGGTGCCTTCTAAGCACTTGGCCGCAGGTTCGAGTCCTGCCGGGGGCGCTCTTCCCCTCCCGTTCTACTGCCCTCCCCTGCGGAGGGCTTTCTTGCAGGTCAGAGGCGGTTTAACGGATGCGGCGCGCCGCCTGCGGCAGGGCCGGAACGGCTCCCGGCGGCGCGGGCGCCAGTCCGACTGACACCGGTTTTGAACGGCTCTCGGCGGGTGTTCTTCCCGAAAACTTCCCGAAGTTTTCCGACGGTCCCTCGGCGGCTGCGGGAACCTCCGGCAGCTGCTGAGGTCCTTCGATCCGTCCCTGGAGTTCGGTCAGCTGCCCGGTGATGCATCGTGTGTAGGTCGCCAGGAGGACGGGGACACTGTTGCCCGCCCAGGCGGCGACCTGGGCCGGCGGGACACCGTTGTTGAGCCACGTCGTCAGGCAGGTGTGGCGCAGGTCGTACACACGCTTGCCGACGGGCGAGCTGTACTCGTGCTCGTCGAGGACGGCCTTGCGGGCCTTGCGCCAGACCCGCCGGAACACCGATCCAGTGAGCAGCCCGCCCTTCTCCCCGGGGAAGAGCAGATCGCCGGGCCGGAGGCCGTCCTCCTCGATCAGATCTCGCAGGATCGCGACAAGGGCGGGATGCGCAGGGACAGGCCGGGTGTCACCGACGGCTCGCCCTTTGAGGTCACGGGTCTCATGGACTTCTCGGTCATCGGTCCAGTTACGGCCGACCTCGGGCTCGGCGGTGTGGATCAGGAGCTCTCCCCACCCGGTCGCCGGCAGCGTCGCGGCATCGACCCGCAGGGCGACGGCTTCCTCCGGACGCAGGCCCGCGTAGTAGAGGGTGGCGAAGAACGCGCGGAGGCGGTAGCCGGTGCGGGGGCGGTCACCGATCCAGGCCAGGAGGCCGGCGACCTGGCCGGGTGGAGGAGCGACCGCTTGTCCACGGCCCCGGCTGCCTTGGGTGCGGCGTTCTCGTCCTTCCCCTTGGGCAGCGGGTTGGTCCTGAGGAGCCTCTGCCGGATGGCCTGCTTCAGGACCACGTTCGTGATGCGCCGGTCGCGGTTGACGGAGCTGGCGGCAGTCCGTGACCCGTCCAACCGGGTGCCAAGCGCGAGCATGACGTGGTCGACGTGCTTGAGGTCCTCCCAAGCGCGCATCGGTAGGGAGTTGCGTCGGATCCAGGACAGGATCGTGCGTATCTCGGGAGGGGCCTCGTCGCGTCGGTTCTTGTTGAACGCGTACTCGCGCAGGGCCGTGCGGACCTCGACAGGGTCGAAGTGCGTCGGCTGGGCATGCAGCAGGGCGAGAGTGATCTTCGTCAGGACCTTGGCTGTGCTCTTGCGGTTGTTCGCCGAGATGCGGGGCCACTTCATGTCGACGTACTGGAGGGCGAATTCGTACCAGGTGATCTCGGCCGTGGGCGAGGCATGGGAGACCGGGCGTCCGGTCGCCAGGTCGAAGGGTTCGCCGTTGTTCGCAGCAACGAGCAGCGTTGCGCGGAAGGACTCCGCGAGGGCGCTGGTCTTGAAGGTCTCGCCGCGGCGCTTGCCGTTGACGGACCAGCGGACGGTGTGGGTGGTGCCGCGCTTTCCCTTGTAGACCTCCGTGTCGTAGAAGCGGACCTTGAAGGACCGGTCTGTCACGCGCGGCTCTCGCAGTCCGTCAGCCAGTTCTCGATGTCGCTGCGCCGAATGCGCAGGGCACCGTTCGGGATCCGTATGCAGTGCGGAGCCTGGCCTTTCTGCCGCCACTCGTAGAAGGTCGAGCGCGAGATGCGCAGTTCGCTGCAGAACTCGTCGACGGTCAGCTTGTCGTTCGGGCGGCGGGGGTTGCGGGTCAAGCCGATGCCTCCCTCACGACACAGCCGGCGGACAGGCCGGGGCAGGCAGGCATGACAAGGGCAGGGGGCATCGCAGATCGGTACATGGGTTCCTCACTCGACGTGGGGCGCAGGGAGCGCGACACGCACGCCGTTGTAGGGGGAGACGATTCGCCAGGGTTGGTTCTTCGCCTGGTCGCAGGGGGACTCAGCACGCGCCTCGTCCGAACTCCTTTCCGCTTGAGCACACGGCACTGGTCCCCCCACGTCCGCACGGACTGCGCCACCACGTGCAGCAGGGTGCGGACCTGTTCCATCGTCAGGAGAAACCCGGATTTCGGAATTCCGGGATCCCCTGCTACAGGCGGCTCCTGGCACCGGTCGTCGACGTTGCTGCCGGGCAGTCGACGAAGACTCGCTGAAGGTTCGTCGAGCCCTCGCGAGTATTCGACGAGGGCTCGACGAGCCTTCGGCGAGTCCTCCCGCAATCCGCTTTGTGGTAGTTCGACGGCTCGAAGGAGGGGCCTGCCATCAACACGCCCTTGGAACCATCACTCTCCGCCGAGGTTTGCGGGCCCCACCACCCCTCAACGGAAAACTGCAGGTCAGACGGCATTCGACGAGCCCTCGTCAATTTTTGACGAGGGCTCGTCGAGGGCTCGTCGTCTGGATCTAGGATCTTGGATCCTGGATCTTCCTTTCGGGGCGCGGTGCGCCGCGCCTCCGCGACCCTGGCTGGAGGCCGATCGAGGTCACGCACCGGGGGTAGTCGCTTCGCCGACGAACTCTCCACCGGTCTCGGACCGATCACTCTCGCCGCGGCCATGGCCAATCCGGAATCTTCGGTTACGGTGTTGGCCGCGAGCCCCGCCGACTGGCCACCACACTCTCGTCGCTACGCCGCCCGCCTCCTGAGATACCGCTTCCGCCCACAACTCGAACAGCCCGCATGTCGCCCCCGTGTCGGCTCGTCAGCGCATTTCCGCGCACGGTCGACACCGACCCCCAGCAAGCTGATCATCGGCCTCCAGATCGCCACTGAGCGCCTCTGACCTCTCCAGTCATCACCTGAGCAGGCACCCGGCGGCCTGCCCCAGCCCGCAAGGCACTGGGCGTAGCGCTCAGCGGCGGACCAGAGCAGCGAGCATTCAGCGAACCGTCCGCCACGCTGCGGACCAATCACCCTCCAGCCATTTGGTCCGGACCGCGGACCAGACGGCGCTCCCCGACACCCGGACTGCGGACTGCGGACTGCGGACTGCGGACCAACATCGCGGACCGAATCGAACCGAGGCACCTGCGGACCGGTCCCCGAACTGCCCGAACACCGGTCCGCGGACCAGCCGCCCAACTCCGCGGACCACCACGGAGCCCAGCCCGGTCCGCAAGTCCTTCCGGTCCGCAGACCGGTCCGGCGGACCGAGACGGAGTAACAGGTCAGCCCGCTGGTCCGCCGACAGCGGACCGGTGCTCCCGCGGACCGCGGACCGACCTCTGCGGACGGCGGTCCGGACCGAAGGCTCGGTCCGTCGCGGTGATCGGCGGACCGTCTGCGATGCGCCGTCATTCCTGCTGCGGACCGCGGACCGCGGACCGCGGACCGCGCAGTCGATCTGCCGGACCGTGGACCGGACGCCGAGGTCCGGGCTTGCGGACCTCGGGCTACCGCAGCGTCATCCAGCTACTGGCGCCAGTAGCCCACAGCACCTCGACGGCACCGAGTCCTGTTCACACCCACACACCACGGAAAGAACGCTCATGCATGACCACTTCCAGGCGGCCATCCCCACCACGAGGCGCACAGGGCCACTTCGGCTGGAGGCGGAGCAAGCTGTAGCACTGGACCGTCCAAGGGCCGGTCCAGTGCGCTTGCCTTCGCCCCAGGGGTGGCGGAGGATGCCCCGCGCCAGGGGGCGCAGGACCAGCAGCTCGTGGCCGAGGGCGGCCACGAGCAGAGGACGAAGCAGGGCCGGCGCCGCTCCCGCCAGCCCAAGCAGCGTTCCGAGCGCCAGACCTTCCGCGCCAGCGCAGACGAGGCCGCCGAGATCCAGAAGGCCGCCGACGCCAAGGGCATCTCCAAAGCCCGGTTCATCGCGCAGGCCGTCCACGCCGAACTCCACGGCCGTCCCCGCCTCGACCAGGACGAGGCCCTCGACCGCCTGGAAGCCGCCCGCATCCAGCTCGTCCGGGCCGGCACCAACCTCAACCAGATCGCCAAGGTCCTCAACTCCGGTGGCGACGCCCTCCACATCGCCCGCTCCGCCGACGCCGTAGCCGACGCCGCCACCGAGATCCGTGCCGCCACACGGAAGTTGGTGAGCTGAACCGCCTTGATCCCCGACGTCTCCCGCGGCAGCCGCACCATCGGCCTGCTCCACTACCTCTACCGAACCAGCGACATCGAAGCCCACATCGACCCCCACCTCGTCGCCGCCTACGACCCCCACCTGCCCGACCCCGGCCGCGACCCCAACGCCACCTTCAGCGAACTGGCCGCCGACCTCGATCTATGGGTCGACGCCCTCGGCGACAAGGCCCCCAAAAAGCACGTGTGGCACTGCCCCGTCCGCACCGCCCCCGGCGACCGGACCCTGACCGACGAGGAGTGGGCCACCGTCGCCCGCCGTGTCCTCAACGCGACCGGCATCGCCCCCGACGGCGACGACCAAGCCTGCCGCTGGATCGCCGTCCGCCACGCCCCCGACCACATCCACATCGTCGCCACCCTCGTCCGCGCCGACCGCACCCGCCCCCGCCACCACAAGGACGCCACCCGCGCTCAAGCCGAATGCCGCAAGATCGAGAAGGAATTCGGGCTGCGCCGCCTGAACCCCGGCGACGGCACCGCCGCCAAGCGGCCCAGCAGTGCCGAGCGCTTCAAGGCCGAGCGGCTGGGGCGGGGTATCACCTCACGCGAGCGTCTGCGCACCACCGTCCGCCAGTTGGTGTCCATCGCCACCAGCCCGGAGGATTTCCTTCACCTGCTCGATAGCGTCAAGGGCGTCCTCGTCGACGTCCAGCACTTCCCCTCCGGCGACATACGTGGGTACAAGGTCGCCGTTGAAGGCGACACCAACGCCGCAGGCGAGCCCGTCTGGTGCTCCGGCGCCAAACTCGCTCCGGACTTGTCCTTCCCCAAGATCGCGGAACGCCTCACCGCCATCGAGGCCCCGACCGCCACCAAGCCCACCGTCCGGCGCAGGCCCAGTCCCTGGCACCAGGCCACCGCCGCAGCCGAACGCATCCCCCACCGCCTCGACCGCAGCGACGATGAAGTCGCCCAGGCCCACATCGCGGCCTTCGGCGAAGCCATCGACGCCCTGCCGCTACTCGCCCCCAGCCACCTACGACCACAGCTGCAGCAGGCTGCCACCGCGTTCGAACGCGCCACCCGCTCCCGCATCTACGCCCAGCAGAACCAGGCCCGCGCCCTGCGCGGCGCCTTCCGGGCTCTGCGCACCGCACCGGTCACCGGCGACGGGTCCGGGCTGGCGATGTTCCTCGACATCGCCGTCCTCGTCGTTATCGCCGCAGCCCGCTGGCACCAGGCCCGCCAGCACGACCAGCAGGTCGCCGCCGCCCACCAGACCCTGGCCCATCTCCAGGCCGCCTACCAGCAGGCCGCCGCCGGGCCGCTGGCCGCCCTGGCCCAGCGCACACCACCGGTCCGCATCATGGAACGGCAGGCCCAGCGGGTCCTCGTGATCGTGCCCGACTACGCGCAGCAGGTCCTCGACGATCCCGCCTGGCCGCCTCTGGCCGCTGTCCTGGCCGATGCCGAGACCGCTGGACACGATCCCGAGCAGCTCCTTCAGCACGCCGCCCGGCAACGCACCCTGGACGACGCCTGCTCCACCGCCAGGACCCTCACCTGGCGCGTCCAACGCCTCGCCGCCAGGCAGGCCCCGAGCGACCGAGCACGAGCCGCCCAAGCCCGCACGACCGCGACAGCACGACCGGCACAGCCCGGCCACGACACACCGATCCACTCGCAGCACGCTCCCGGGGCAACACCTGCCCGCCACCGGTGACTCCGGTCCGGAACCCGGATGATCAAGCGTATTCCGGGCAGACGACTGGTCCGAGACAGCCGGACGCTGGAGAGACCCATGGTGCAGCCACCCGAGGAGGACAAACACTCCTCCCCCGCCCACCAGGGGTACATCCGCACGGCAGCCCAGGCACGCGACGTCACCCGCGGTTTCCTCGCCTCGCTGGGCGCGTCCAACAGGACGGAAGCCGAGGCGGTGCTCTTGGTGGGGTCCGAGCTGGTGACCAACGCCGAGCGGCACGCCCGCGGCGTCACCGGATTCCGACTGGAAGCCGGCCCAGGCAGCATCATGGTCACCGTCTCCGATGCCAGCACCGACCCGCCACGACTCCGGCACACCAATGCCTTTGAGCCAGGCGGGTTCGGCTGGTACCTCGTCCAGGACCTGGCCGCCGACGTCACCGTCGAGATCCAGCCCCACGGCAAGTCCGTCCGGGCCCTCCTGCCGCTGGCTCACTGAACACCCGACAGCTCGATCACCGTCCACCAGGGCGGGTGGCGCCTCCCCACCTCTCCACGCTGGCGGGGCCCGCATCCAAGTCGATCGGGTTGCCGTCCCCACTCAGTAGGCTGAACGATTGCGCCTTGTGACTGCTGATGAGAAGCCGCTGTCCCATGCCGTCAGGCCGGTCGCGCTGGTGACCGGTGTCGGACGTTCCATCGGGATCGGTGCGGGCATCGCCTGCCGGTTGGCCGAGGCGGGCTGGAACGTCGCCTTCACGTACTGGACGCCGTACGACGCGCGCATGGCGTGGGGTATCGAGGCCGACGCCGCGGACACCATCGCCAATGCCCTGGCGGAACGGGGCGCCGACACGGCGGCGATCGAGGCAGACCTCGCCGACCCTGGGGCCCCGGAGCGAGTCTTTGACGAGGCTGAGCGCCGCCTTGGCGGCATCACCGCCTTGGTGATGTGCCACTGCGAGTCGGTCGACTCCGGCCTGCTCGACACCACCCTGGAAAGCTTCGACCGCCACTTCGCGGTCAACGCGCGGGCCACCTGGCTGCTGATCCGTGAGTACGGCCGTCGCTTCCACGGGACGCCGGGAACCGGGCGCGTGATCAGCCTCACCAGCGATCACACCGTCGGCAACCTGCCCTACGGGGCGAGCAAGGGCGCACTCGACCGCATCACCCTTGCCGCTGCCCACGAGCTGGCCCACCTCGGAATCACCGCCAACGTGATCAACCCGGGACCGGTCGACACCGGATGGATGTCCGACGACATCCGGGGCCACGTACTGCGTCAGACCCCGCTGGGACGCCTGGGGACCCCGCAGGACACTGCTCACCTGGTCGAGTTCCTGTGCTCACCGCAGGGCCAGTGGGTCAACGCCCAGCTGCTGCAGAGCAACGGCGGTTTCGCCAGCTGAGCGGCCGACCTGATGACATCACGCCCGCCCCAACACCTTCGGGGTGAGCAGCTCAAGCGCCTCCTCCCAGCGGAAGTGCTCCGCCCCGCCTCCGGCCTTCGGCCGGTGAGGCTCGTACGAGCCGAACAGGACGCCCATCCCTCGCAGCCGATCCAGGCTCTGGTCGTACGCGGGGTGGGCGGCCTGGGCCGTGTTCAGGTACGGCAGGGCAGCCGTGGGAACGCCGAGGCCGTACGCCTCGCACAAGATCCCCACGGCGAGGGTGTCAGAGATCCCGGCAGCCCACTTGTTGATGGTGTTGAAAGTGGCGGGTGCCACCGCGATCGCGTCCGGTGGGGGCAGCGGGCGTGGGGCGCCGGGCGAGCGCCAGGCTGAGCGGATCGGATAGCCGGTCTGGGTTTCGATGGCCTTCGCGTCTATGAAGCCGAGGCCCTGCGGGGTGGCGATGACGCCGACGTCCCAGTGCGCCTCCTGGGCAGCCGAGATCAGCTTGCCAACGTCACCGGCGATTCCGGCCGCGCACACGACGACGTACAGGAAGCGCTTCTTGGTCTGCTGGTCAGGCTGTTCGCTCACGCGGGCACTCCGAGCTGTTGGCAGAAGTCATGCAGTTCAAGCAGGGCACGGTTGACGTCCTTCCCGCTCGTTCTGAAGGAGGACATCCGGCTTTCCCTTGTCGCCTCTCAGGCCGTACACAGGGGCCAGCGTCGTCGACTAGCCGGCGAGAGCTGCATCCAGGTACTCCTGCACCGGCCCGAACAGCCCGTACGGAACGTACTCGGGGATCTCGCCGTGGGCCACCCAGGCAAGCTCGGCCAGTTCCTCGTCGTCCGCGACGTGCGCGGTGCCGCTGACCACTTCGCAGGCGGTGTAGGACATCAGCCTGCCCGTTGCCGGGTGGACGCGCTCGCCCAGCAGCTCGACGGCAGAGACGTTCAGTCCGGTCTCCTCCTTGGTCTCCCGCACGGCGGCGTCCTCGCGGGTTTCGCCGGGTTCGACTTCGCCGGCCGGGAACTGCCAGGAGAGCTTCCCCTCACTGATCCGGCGCCGGACCATCAGAACGCGTCCTTCGTGCACGATGATGGCCGCTGCAATGCCGGGTCGCTCATCGGCTGTCTGGTGCGTCACGTCTGCTCCTCCAGGACGGCAAGCGCGGGTGGGAAGATCGTATCGACGGGGATGAAACGGGTCACCGCGTTTCTGGGAACCCACATCACGTCGATGTTCTCGACGGCATCGGAGTTGGTGGCCTGGCCCGCGAGGTACTCGCACAGGAAGTACTCGCACAGGACGCCGGTCACCGGGTGGAGCCGGTTTCCGAGATGCTGCCGGATCGAGCAGTGCACGCCGGTCTCGTCCAGCGTTTCCCGCAAGGTCGCCGTCTCGGCCTTGGCGCCTGGTTTGATGACGCCTGCCGGGAACTGCCAGCTGAGGCCCGTTGCGTCATCGTCTCGTCGGCAGACCAGCAGCACCTCGCTGTCACGTATGACCACGGCGATCGCGACGCGCAGGGCTTGCGCACCTGCTGGGCCCGGCGCGGACGGGCCCCGTTCACCGGAGACCAGCAGCGCGAACCGCTGTCGTGCTGTGGGCGGGGCCTTCTCGTGGACGGTGTCGAGGAGCTGCTGCATCTCCTTGCGCGGCACTACGGCCGGGTCAGCGTGCCAGGCCGCCACGGTCCGCACCGCAATACCGAGCCGGGCCGCGAACTGCTCATTGGTGAGGCGCAGAGCGGACTGCAGCAGGCAGGCGTGGCGGCCATTCCAGAGTTCGATCACATCCACGTCTACCCCCTCCTTCGCCGCCGCCCTCAGTGCAGGAACGTGCGCACTGAAGGTGCACTCCGGCTGCACTGGCGGTTCATGGCTGTCCCGTAGGTGACTCGGAAGAATGATGGTTGCCAGGGCGGAGTGAGCCGCAGGTATCGCCCTGAGCGGCCAATCCGACTGCGCTCCAGAGCGCCGGTTGACCGAAGGGAGAGTCTAGGTGAGCGACCCCAACGAGTAGTGGGGACAACGCACTTGGCCGAAACGTGTCTCTGTTTTCAGCCCTATCGTGCCGCCTTCCGGTGTCCGCCATCCGAGGGACGGTCCGAGCGTCCGGTCGAGCAAGTGGGCGCCGGTAACCTCAGCTACCTGACGGCTGATGCGCCGTCAATCCCCATGCATACAAGCCGAAAGGGAATCCATGGCTGAGGATCAGGCACACCCCGTTGAGCGCACGCTCGTCCTGCTCAAGCCCGATGCGCTCGTGCGTGGCCTGGCGGGGAGGATCATCACCCGGTTCGAGGAAGCCGCGCTGAAGATCGTCGGCACCAAGATGAAGTGGATGGACGAGGAGTTCACTCGGCGGCACTACTTCGACCTGGAGGAGCGGCTGGGGTCGGAGGTCTACCGCGTCACGTCGACGTTCATGCAGCAGGGACCGGTCATCGCTCTGGTGCTGGAAGGGTTCGACGCCATTGCCACGGTGCGGAAGATCGTCGGCAGCACGTACCCGAACGAGGCGCCGGCGGGGACGGTGCGAGGCGACTTCTCGCACTACAGCGCCGCCGGCAGTATCGCCTCGGGCAAGGCCGTGGCCAACCTCGTGCACGCCTCCGGCAACAAGGAGGAAGCGCAGCAGGAGCTTGAGCTGTGGTTCGACAAGGACGAGCTGCACGACTACAAGACCCTCGCGGAGATCTACACCTACTAGCGGCGGGTTACAGCGTCACCGTCGGGACGCCGATGCGTTGAGCACCACCAGTGCACGACCTAACTTCAGAGGGGAAACCATGACCATCCAGTCCCGCCTGGCCTCCGCCGAGGAGCTGGAGTCCGTCTTCCAGCGCGAACTGACGACAGACCGGTGGGCTGCCACCGAGACGGCGTACGCCCTGGCCGTTCGCCATCGCGACCTGGGGGACCGGCCCAAGTCCCGTGAGTGGGTGCAGCAGTGCCTGCGACTCCTGGAGGGCTTCCCCAGCGACACCGAGGACCAGGTGGCCACCAGCCGCACCTCGGTGGGGGGCGTCCAGCTCCCGACCTACCTGCACGAAGGCGTCGTCCGGGAACGCTTCGGCGACCTGGACTGACCAGTGATCCATCCGGCGGGGTGGTGAGCCGGGCCGAATATCGGCCCCACCGCCCCGCCCTGACCCACAACCGCATAAGCAGCAGCCGCCCGAACCGGCTACCCACCCCCTTGGCGCCGGTCCGGCTGGCTCCGTCATGCCTGATTCAGGAGGCGATACCCCCATGCCCATCGAGATCGAGATGCGTGCCCGCTTCGGTAAGGAAGCCCGTGATCAGCTCGTCGACCGTCTGAAGAGGGACGGCGAGGACCTGGGCCTCGACGACAAGCACATCTACTTCTACGTACTGCAGGACCAGTTGCTGAAGGTCACCGACAACACGGCCGCCGGGACCGCCAAGATCACCCTCAAGGGAAGCAGGATCGGCCAGGGCGCCGCATTCGCGGAGACCGAGTTCGCCATCGCCCCGGCCGACGTGGATGCCGCAGTGAAGCTGTTCAACGCTCTCGGGTACGAGGGAGCAATGCACGAGGCGTCCAATCTCCGGCACAACTTCCGCTTCGACGGTGTCGAGATCGCAGTCAAGTGGAGCGAGGCATGGGGATACCACGCCGAATTCGGGGTCCTGCTGGACGACGACGCCCCGGACGCCGCTCGTGCCGAGGCGGCCGCCAGGATCACGGACGTCGCCAATGAGCTGGGCGTCACCCTGATGACCGAGCAGGAGCTGGCCGAGTTCACCGCCGCCTTCGAAGCCGCTGAGAAGGAACGCAAGGAGCGCGAGCGACAGGCCGCGCCCATCCGGTAGGAGCACGTCACCGCGGAGACCACCGAGGGGGTGGGCACTGATGAGCACGACCCCAACGACCGCAAGCCTGATCGATCTTGCTGCCCGAGGGCAGCTGCCACTCCACCAGTACATGGACCGGGCCACCATCGACTGGATCACCACCAACCGGCCAGATCTCCCGCCGTCGCCGCATCCGGCCCTCCGACAGCTCTCGCAGTACCTTCTGCGGCGAGCCGCACTACCGCGCGACTGGATGGCCGAGCCCCGACTGTACGACTCGATCCACGGTGTCCGGCACGCCATGCGCACCGCAGCACTGGCCGCCACCCTCGCCGAGGCGAACGGCTTGGACGACGCCGACACCACCACCGCCATCGTGGCCGCCGCCGTCCACGACTGCCAGCGCCATCACGACAAGGACGACCGCGGCCACGGGGAACGCGCGGCGATCTGGCTCGCCGCCAACGCGGACACCGTCTGGGGCCGCTTTGATCTCACGGCCACACCGCGCCGCGTAACACGGGCCGCCACCGCCATCCGATTGCACGACGTGCCCTATGGCGCATTCAGCCCCGACGACCAGGCCGACTACCTGCGGACCCAGATCATCTGCGACGTGGTGAAGGCCGCCGACGCCCTGGACCGCTACCGCCTGCCGAAGACCAAGTGGTGGCCGAATGCCCAGCACGTCAAAGAGCCCGCCTTCGACACGTTCCGCAGCCTCGCTTTCGACCTCGTGAGCATCTCCGAGAAGGCCCACCTCGCCGGCGTCCACAGCCCGGCGGCCGTCCTGTACGCGCTTGCGGAGAAGGAGCTGGCGTGACCATGGACTTCCTCGACGCCTACCACCTCTGGGCCGACGCCCATGCCTTCTACGACACCACCCTCATCCCCAGCCCGGCCGACACGGACGACCCCCTGGTCCAGCAGTCGGCAGCCTGGGACGAGCGGCTCGCCGCCACACCGAACGGGCACCTGCTGCGGCAGAACTCCCTCTTCGACGCCCTCAACGGCAACGGCACGCTGCACCTCCTCCACGTCACCCACGCCCTTGAACAGATCAACGAGCAAGGCGTCCTCTACCCGTCCGGCGGCTGCCTCGTCGGCAGCATCTACTGTGCCCCGCTCACAGCTACGGACCGGGGTCTGCGGATGCACAACCTGGCCGCGTACGTCCTGACCAAAGAGGCGCCGGCCTTCCTGGCCAAGCTCGGCGTCACCGACCGCGTATCCACCCCGCTGATCTTCGAGATCAACACCCCACCGCAGGCGTACCGGGGCCTGGCGGGAGTGGACTACCTCCGGCTGGGCCTCATCCACTTACGGATCTACTGCCACCTCGAATACCTGCTGAGCAAGGGCGAGCGCCACCGCTTACGCGAGACCGTCGTGGCCAGGGTGAAGAACTCCGCCGCCTTCCTCGCCACCGCGGCGGCCGTGGCCTACCGAGGCTCACGCATCGCTCCCAGGCCCTTCCTCAGCCTGCTGGACGAGACCATCCCCCGCTTACCGATCCTCGGCTACCTGTACTTCGAGGTGCTGGCGGAGTACCTGATGCTCCACTCAACCTCGCCGCACACGCGACGCCTGGCCGACCTCGGAGAGCTCAACAACTGGCTCTACAAGGAGATGCTCTTCGCCTCCTACCCGAACACGGCCGGCAAGTTCGACCTCGCGAGGTTCCGCCCCCGGCCCAGCCAGCTGGCTGACCTCATTCACCAGGTCGAACCGACCATCGAGATCAACCACGCGGCCGACTACCTGGTCGAACGCATCAGCCACCTCATCGCAGCCCGGCTCTTCGCTCCCGGGGAGGTCCCCGAAGCCTGGCACCACACCCGCTGGGAATTCGACGCTCTCTCCACCCAGCTCGGCCCCCTGCTGGGCCACCTCATCCACCGGGAACTGCGCACCTTCGGCCGCTACCCCGACTTCTACTTCTACTTCGACCAGTACAAGGCCCTGCAAGCCTGGAACTACTGGAATCACATGGACATCGTCGCCCCGTTCAACGGCACGATGCCCAAGGGCGAGATCGGCATCAACCCCGCCTACCCCAACCTCGACTACCGCATCTGGCGCGCCGAACAGGACGACGCCGGCCACCTCCACCCGGCCGAGCAGCTCTCTCTGACCATCGCCCCGCGGCTGGTGGACATCAAGTACACGCTCATGCGCAACAACCAGTGGACCGCCCCGGCGCCCAGCGCCGCGTAACCCCCCACTGCCCTCACCAACAGCTGCTCTGCTACCTCTTCTTCCCCAGGAGCCCCGCCATGAGTTCTTCGGCATGCCCTCCGTCGATCTCCTCGGCGAGCAGATCGACGCCCTACTGGGCGCCCCTTCCACCACCCACGGCCTGGCCCGAGCACTCCGCACTGCGGCGTGGGAGATCGAACTCCACCGCTATCACCACGCCAGCCAGCGGGCCTGGCCCGACGGCCGCATCGACCAAAAGCCCGCCAAGGTCCAGATCGGCGGCGGGACCCACCGCATCGAGGACTTCTTCAACATCGACGCCGTCCCGCCGGCCGACCTGCTCTGGGATGTCCGCGAAGGCATCCCCCTGCACGACGACACCGTTGAGCTGATCTTCTCCGAGCACTTCCTGGAGCACATCGACTACCCCCGCTCCGCCAAGAACTACGTCCGCGAGGCTCGCCGCGCACTCACACCGGGCGGCAAGATCATCACCGGCGTCCCCGACGCCGCTTTCGCCCTCAGCCAGTACCCCGGGCCGCTGGACCCCGCAAACGAGATGATCGAGCGCTGGTATGCCAAGCGCGACTGCCGCAACGACATCAACACCCAGCTCGACCTCGTCAACCTCGTCTTCCGCGACCAGGACGACGACCCCAAGTACACCCCGCACCTCTGGGCCTACGACTACGAGAAGCTCGTCCAGCTCTTCACCGAAGCAGGCTTCGCCACCGTAGAGCCGTGGACCTTCGACCCCACGATCGCCAACCCGAAGCGCCGCTGGGGAAGCGTCTACGTCATTGCCACGAAGTAGCGATCTCCGCCGAGCCGACCGGCTTGGGCAGACACTGGCTGCCCTCTCTGTCCTGGGACTGCCACACAGGGGCGGTCAGCACCGGTACCCACTCGTGCTCAGCCACCCCCCGCCGAGGGAGGCATCGCCATGAAACAGGCCCATCAACCGACCAGCGATCTGACCCTTGCAG
Organism: Streptomyces sp. NPDC048196; assembly: GCF_040652715.1. Classification (NCBI taxonomy): domain Bacteria; kingdom Bacillati; phylum Actinomycetota; class Actinomycetes; order Kitasatosporales; family Streptomycetaceae; genus Streptomyces; species Streptomyces sp. NPDC048196. The sequence continues at coordinate 33,666 of NZ_JBEZMM010000066.1, forward strand.
CCACGCCAAACGCCGTCTCCTGGGCCCGGCGCCATACCGTCGACGTCCTGCACCGATGGCAGCTCAGAAGCGAAGTTGTCGAGACAGCCCGACTCCTCGTCTCCGAACTCACGACCAACGCCGTCCGGCACGGTTGCCCAGCACCGGAAGTCGCTCCCTCAGTCTCCTGCATGGCCGGAACGATCTCTCTCATGCTTCGCCTGACGGGTTCGTGCGTACTCATCCTGGTCAGCGACTGCACCCCTCGTCCACCATTACGCCGCTTGGCGGACAACAACGCCATATGTGGACGCGGATTGCTTCTGACAGAAGCCATGGCCAGCCGCTGGGGCTACTACCACCCGCCTCGGCACGGCGGAAAAGTGGTCTGGGCGGAAGTATCCACCCAGCCCGGGGGTCTCGGTGAATACCAGTGAACCAACCCCGTCCGGAATGCCACTCGAAAGGCACCCGCTCAGATGACCACGGCTGCCTATGAGCCGCGAGGGCGCTCACGTCGCAACCGCCTCGGAGTGTTCGACAAGCTGGCTGCGTTCGAAGGGGGCTCCGGCGCGGGCGAGGGCGACGAGGTGGGGTGCGTTCACGGCCGGCCACCGCTGCTGTGCTGACTCGACGAGTCTGAAGACCATGGCCAGGGCGGTGGTGCGGGAGCCGACGCGATGGGTGACCTTGCTCCGCAGCCGGACGGCGGACAAAGTCAACGAATGATCTAGCGTGCGGCTACGGTTCTGGCGCCTCATTTCCGGCTCTGTCCACGCACGATGTCGACCAGGTCTGAGGGCAAGAACCTGGATCCGTAGATCAGACCGACCGCAGCCAAAGCGACGATGCCAATAATTGGGCTGGCCGCCGAGTCCGGTAGGCCAAGTAGCGAAGCACCCACTGCTGCACCGACAACCGCCACACCCAATGCCACTAGCCGCACCCATTCGCGGTTCACTGCTTTGGTGACGCCAGTCAGATCCTCGGAGTCGAGGAGAGCGGCAGTGCGGCCCACTGCATACCGTTCGGCCACCTTTAGCAGCATCTTGGCAAGGTCGTCGAAGACCACACGGATATCGGGATCCGTATCTTGCCTCGCCTCGGCGGCCCGCAGGGCACCGACAACATCCGCCGCATGCTCCTTGAGCTGACGTCGACGTGCCCGCCGCACCTCAAAGTGACGCATTCGCCAGGCTGACCAGATCACCCGCTCGGCATCGGAAAGGTTCACCCGAGGCGCGAACATAGGCGCTTCGCCGGTCCACGCGTCATATCTGGCGCGAGCGTGCCCGACAGCCCCTGCGCAGGCAAGAAGTCTCACGACGGCTCGGTACCGGGCCGTATCCCCGAAACGGACATTGATAAAGCTACCTATCAGCTCAAACCTGGGGCTGATTCTCTGATATCGGCCTGGAGTGCCAAAATCGTGGACTCGATCGAAGGCCGGTGCTGCGGCACGGAGCGCACGCAAGATCATGATTAGCAGAAGAATCACAAATAGAGCTGTAAGGCTCTCACGGGGCCTATCCCAGGGAGGAGAAGCGGGCGACAGCAGCGCTGTCGACTTGTCCCCCAGCCAGCCACCCGCATCCCGCATCCATGCCAGAAAGTTCGCATTTCCGAATGCCGAAGCCTCCAGAACTTCCTTCCATAGGCCTCGTGCACGACTGACAAGCCAGCCAACGTTGAGCAGGCCCCATGTCCAAAGCATCAGCCTGACGGCCTGGGCGCCTGCAGCGAAAGGAGCACACTCGTACCACCTGTTGACCGCCTCTGTGACGACGCCGCGACCCTCGCCCTCCCCCACCACATGCGGAGGCAAATGACGGTAAGCACTGTCAAGGCGACGTGCAGCCCGCCGACGCGCCCATGTGTAATACCGCGTGCCTAGCGGGTCGAGCACGCGGCGGCGTATCCAACGGTCCGACCCCGTTATCTCGGGTCCGAGCGCAACCGCCCCGAAGAAAACCGCGTAGATCGATAAGAAAACCAACCAACCAAGAATCGAGTTCAGTGCATCGATCACCTGGGTAGCCTCGCCCAACTCACCTGCGCCACAAGGCCAAGCATGCCTGAGAGCACGGGCCATGACCAGCCTGTGGCGGGCGCCACAGCCCCACATACGCAAATGCGGGCGGGAGCAGCTCGCTCGGAAGGCGAATCTGGTCATGGGTGGTTCTGGAACCCGATCGAGTTCAGGGATGAGGTCCTCTACCAGGCGGCGTTCGTCCCGACGCTCGCCCTGTTGCTGGCCAGCCCGCCACTGGGTCTTCCTCCGCGGCGGGACGGAATTGGTGCTGGCCTTCCTGGCGCAGGCGGTACGGCGGGCCCCGGAGCGCGGCGTTTTCCAGTACCACCACGCCCCCGCGCCCGAAGCGACCATGCCGACCCTGACCAAGGCGCTTCCCGTCATCCTCGTGCGCACCGGCTGCGCTGGGCGTCGCGATCGGCTTCTTCTGGCTATACGTGATGGGGCACTTCCGGATCGTGTTCACCGTCCCGTCGTGCTGGCCGGAATGATCGGCGCCATCGCAGCCGGCGCCGCCTGGGTCCGACACCGCACCTGCTCGCCCGCGCCCGCCAGCAGGTGAACCACAGGCAGCTGGGCACCTGCCCGCGCCCGGCAGGTGCCCACCGGGCACGGGCGCACCGGCACCGAAGGACTAGCTCGCTGCGCCCCCCCCCCGGGGGGGGGGGGGGGGGGGCGCGGGGGCCCGCCCCG